>CAZEYH010000248.1:0-4720 GCA_964515895.1 uncultured Clostridiaceae bacterium
TCGTGATAAAGTTATGCATCGATGAATTATTATCATTATAGAATATGATAGATATACTGTCAATAGTTATTTTTAAAGATATGATATTTTAGGTAAAATTTGATAAACCTTTACGCTCTTGTTTCATACCTTCAGCAAGAGCCAACATATTTTTCCATGCTTTTTCAGTTTCATATTTTAGAAATTCATACAGGGGATTTAAATCCTGGGCTTCATCATACTTTTGCAGACACTCATAGTATATCCGTTTATCCTCATTATAGATAATAAGGGGCGGGTGATCATTTGTCATAAGGTAATAATTCATGAGGGTCCTGCCAACACGTCCATTACCATCTGCAAAGGGATGAATATATTCAAATCTTGCATGAAAGTAAGTCGCTGCTTTCAAAACATCTTTTCCCTCATACGCGTTTATTTCATCAATTAATTCAATCAGTTCCTTTTCCACATATTCTGCAGCAGAACCTACTTCGTGAATACCGGTTACATAATCGTGCTTTTTAAATTCCCCCGGTCGTTCCTCATTTTCAATATACCTGTGTTCATCGTATGTTCCGCTAGTGAGAATCCTGTGAATTTCTTTAACCAGTTCTACACTGAGAGGCTCCTTTTTTACAATTTTTTCTTTTAAAAACTCATAACATAACTTTTGATTTTGCTGTTCAAAAATGGCACGGGGACTTCCGGTGAAATTTACAATCCTGCCATTTTCAAAGATTTCCCTTGTATCATGATAGGTAATTTCCTCGTTTTCTATCTTTCCGGAATGAAATGCAAACAGAATACGAAAGCTGTTAAGATATTTATCTAAATCAGTAGCCGACACAATTTTGTATGACTGCCACAATTCAATAACCCGATTATACTGATTCAATCACATTCCTCCTTGTGAAATAGTACGGTACTATTTCATTATATCACAATTTTAATAAAATTAGGCAGTCCTTCCAAACATCTATGTTCATAGGCCCGACTTACTCTACGAATTAACCATCAACTCCTATCATTTTTTAAACTCAAATAAATTTAGACCAATTTCCTCACTGAATTTTCTTCCAACGGATCCTTTCATAATTTGTATAGTAAGCTCACATGTAGCACTAACATAGGCCTCATTTAAATGTCCTCCGAAGGTTTTAAAACTTGAATCAGCAAGACTAATATGTAGGTGTAGATAAGGCTCGCCCTCCATCTCCGTTACTGTACCTGACAACGATGTTATCTCAAAATCCCCGGTAAGGACTGTGGAATGATATTTTTTTATACCTGTTTCAAAAAGTCCGATTTTAGCTTTATTAACTGCTCCTATGGCATTAACTTTTCCAAGGCTTATTTTCTCTTTAGTGCAGATTCCCTTGATGGCTTCTACAATCTCTTCACCTTTATCAATACGTGCAACCAGTATATCATCAAAAATTCTGTATTCCATAAATATCCCTCCATGTCGAAATTTCCTAATTGTTTCCTAATTGTTTTTACCTTTTCTAAATTACTTAACTTTTGTATTATGTTTATTTATTATTCTATCATGCTCTTATTCTTAATACAAAGATATTTATTTGGAGCAGAATGCACCCCAATAATGTACATCCCCTTTCTTTGTACTTTTTCTTATGATACAATACAAACAGACAAATAAAATAAAGACTAATGAATTAAGTTTTGAGTTAAGTTATAAGTTAAACGAAAAGTTAAACGAAAGGCGGTTACAAATGAACTACAAAGCAGTAATTTTTGATCTTGACGGTACACTATTGGATTCTCTAGAAGATTTAGCAGATTCAATGAATGCAGTACTAGAAAGTGCAGGTTTTCCGGTACATGATGTTGAAAGTTATAAGTATTTTGTAGGAGATGGCATGGAAAAGCTTGTTTTCAGGACTTTGCCGGAAAAACATAAGGATGCTGAGACAATAGCTAAATATACTGAAAAAATGAAGGAAGAATATTCAAGAAGATGGAATGTAAAAACCAAGCCGTATAAAGGAATAACAGAGCTGCTTGACATGCTTACCGATAAAACAATACATATGGCTGTTTTGTCAAATAAACCTGATAATTTTACGAAATTAATAATAAAGGAATTGTTGCCAAAATGGAATTTTAGAGCAGTATATGGTCAACGTAAATCTATACCTAGGAAGCCGGATCCATCCGGTGCATTAGAAATTGCGGGTATTTTAGGTCTGCAGCCTAGGGAAATTCTCTACCTTGGGGATACCGGCACTGATATGAAAACTGCATCTAATGCCGGTATGTATGCTGTAGGTGCATTATGGGGATTTAGAGAAAAAGAGGAGCTTATTGTAAACGGTGCAAGAACAATTTTAAACAAGCCCCTTGATCTTTTAAATTTAATTTAAGTAGATTCCCATTTGGACGTTATTTTATCTTTTCCAAATTTGCATATGCGGCCATGAGCCGCTTTATTCCTACATCATTGAATACTATCTCCAGCTTATAATCGTCATCATCTTTTTCAACAGCAGTGATAATACCTTTCCCAAATTTTTTATGCATAACCTTTTCGCCTACTTTATATATTGATACTATATTTTCTATTTTGTTGATATGCTCATTGTTTCTATCATACTTATCATATCTACTATATCCCCTATATCTATTATAACTATATCCATAATATCCTTCACTATACTCACTTTCTCCATTATCAGAAAAATAATCTTCTTTTAACTTATCCGGAATTTCTTCAATAAATCTAGACACTATATTATTTGTAGTCTTACCAAATAATGTTCTGCTATTTGTGTATGTCATATAGAGTTTTTCTTCAGCTCTTGTCATTCCTACATAGCATAACCTGCGTTCTTCTTCTAATTCACTTTTCTTATACAAAGCACGATAACCGGGGAAAACCTGTTCTTCCATTCCTACCATAAATACTACAGGAAATTCAAGTCCTTTAGCACTGTGAAAAGTCATTAAAACTACATTATTCCTTTCTTCATCTAAATTATCTACATCAGCAACCAACGATATATGGGCTAAAAATGTTTCAAGCCCTGTATCATTTTCCATCTCATTCCATATGTCATAATCACCACTGTTACTATCATTATTGCCATCACCATAATCGCTATGATTATCTATTTCTTCAGCTTTACTTTCAAACTCAAGTGCAGCTGAAACCAACTCCTTAATGTTTTCTATTCTAGACTGTGCTTCAGTTGTTTTTTCATTTTGAAGTTCCTGCAATATTCCTGATTTCTCTATTACCTCACCAATTAACTGAGATACCTGCATTTTATCTTTTACATTCATTAAATCCATAACTAAACTTCTAAATTCCCTAAGTCTTGATAATACCCTTTGGAGTTCTGTATATTTCTCTGCAATAGTTATTGCTTCAAACATACTGCAGTCTTCCTTATTTGCAACACTTTCCAATCTTTCTACTGTAACATTACCTATTCCTCGCCTTGGTACATTTATTATCCTTTTTAAACTATAATCATCATAAGGGTTTTGTATCAGCCTCAAATAGGCCAAAATATCTTTTATTTCCTTCCTATCATAAAACTTTAATCCACCAAAAATACTATACGGTATTCCTTCTCTCATAAGCCTTTCTTCAAGGACTCGGGATTGTGCGTTCATTCTATACAACACTGCAAAATCTTTATAATCCTTTTCTCCCGATTTCACAATTGTTCTTATCTGATTTGCTACAAAAAAGGCTTCTTCATGCTCATTACCGCTCTGATTGCAGTATATTTTACATCCCTTGTTATTATCTGTCCACAATACTTTTTGTTTTCTTCCCATATTATTTTTTATAACACTATTTGCTGCATCCAGTATAGTTTTTGTTGAGCGATAGTTCTGCTCAAGTTTTATTACTTTTGCACCTTTAAACTCCTTTTCAAAATCTAATATATTCCTGATATTTGCTCCACGGAAACCATATATTGACTGGTCATCATCCCCAACTACACATAAGTTACGATGTTTATGGGCTAACAGACTCACTAATTTGTACTGGGCAGTATTAGTATCCTGATATTCGTCTATATGTATGTATTTAAACCTTCTTTGGTAATAGGCTAGTACATGTGGATTATCTTGAAACAATTTCACAGTATACATAATAATGTCATCGAAATCCAGAGCATTGTTCTGCTTTAATTTCTTTTGATATAGTTTATATATTTCAGCAGTTTTGCTCATTCTAAAATCTCCTTCATAGGTTCTTGCAAATTCTTCGGGTTCCAACATTTCATCCTTTCCCCGTCCAATAGCACTCAACATTGCTGAAGGAGTATATGTTTTATCATCAAGATTTAATTCTTTAAAACAATCTTTAATTACTGCTTTCTGATCAGAGGAATCAAATATAATAAAACTTCTGTTAAGCCCTATTTTCTCAATATCTCTTCTTAAAATTCTTACACAAGCTGAGTGAAAAGTGCTTATCCATATGTTTTCACTTATATCGCCAACTAAAGCATCTACTCTTTCTTTCATTTCTTTTGCAGCTTTATTTGTAAAAGTAATTGCTAGTATATTTTCAGGCTGTACTCCTTTTTCTTTTATCAGGTATGCAATTCTATGGGTAATAACTCTGGTTTTACCGCTTCCTGCACCCGCCAATATCAACAATGGCCCTTCTGTGTATAAAACTGCTTCTCTTTGTTCTTTATTTAACTCTTCCAATAAATTAGTATTCATATAATCTCTTCCCTCATATAATAATGTA
>CAZEYH010000249.1:0-4720 GCA_964515895.1 uncultured Clostridiaceae bacterium
AGCTACATTGCCTACTTTCATTTCACTTAATACCTTAATAAGTCCTATAATATGGTCTTCATGAGCATGGGTTGCTACCACCAGATCAAGCTTTGAAACTCCGTAATCGCATAAAAAAGGAATAATCACTTTTTCTCCGGTATTAAGTTCATCATCAGATTTACCCTTTTCACCACCGCCATCTATTAAAACAGTTTTACCGGTAGGTGTCTGTATAAATGCAGAATCTCCTTCCCCTACATCCAGGAATACGACTTCCATTTCACCCGGAATGATACTAATTATCAGGATAAGCGTAATTAGAAGCACTGTCGAAATTACATAAAATTTGGTTTTTACTCTAATTTTATATTTAGGTTTAAACCAAAAGAAAAACCATACTGTAATATAATAAACAAGAATAAGTAGAATTGAAGGTGTAACTGATTTTATTACTGCAAATGGCAATTTTGTTGAAATTCTTGAGACAAATATTACAAAGGTCAGTAAAACGCAATTTACATAGCCTATAATCTTTGATAGAAAGATACTTATCTGCCCTACCAAACCCATAATCAGGCCTAAAACAATTATAACTCCTGCAACAGGGGCAGCTAATAGATTTGAGAGTATTGATACCATAGACACTTTGTTGAAATTTATAATTGAAATAGGTAAAACCCCTATCTGTGCTGAAATAGTAGTGGATAATACGCCAAAAACAGCATCAGGTATATATTGGGATATAGGTTTTGATTTGAATATCTCTTTTATGTTTTTATTTAGTAAAACAATAGATACAGTAGCTCCAAAGGATAATTGTAACCCTATATTAAAGATCATGTGTGGATTCCATAGCAAAATTAGTATTAGGGCAACTGAAATACTGGTAAGTGTATCTGGCTCTCTCCATGTCATTTGTCCAAGTAGGACTATTGTAGCCATTATTACTGCCCTTATTACTGATGGTTGGTATCCGGTTATTAGTGTGTATGTAAAAAGGATAAAAATAATGATTGGGTTGGCAATTTTCTTTTTTAAACCAACTTTATTAAATAAAAAGACAAAAGGTAGCATGATAAACCCTACATGAAGCCCTGATACAGCCATAATATGGATTAGTCCCGAATCACTGAAAGCTTCTTTAAGGTCTTCGGGAAGCTCCCCTCGATAACCCGTAAGCATTGCATTCATTAGAGCCCCTTGTTCTTTAGGCAAGCTATTGTTTATAACTTCTACAATTCTGTCCCTAATGACAATACCTGTTCTTACTAAAAAATTCTTCCTACTTAAATTTCCGGTTTTGATATCCCTGCCCTTTGCATATATTATTGCAGATACTCTTGAACCTGCTAAATATCTTCTATAATCGAACCCACCCGGATTTCTTCTTCCTGCAGGAAGGGTAAGGATACCTGTTACCTCTACCTCTCTGCCATATTCTAATAATCGGGTCTTTTCATTTGATAGCTCCTTTTGATAAATGCTTAAGAGTATTTTACCATTAACTGTTGCTTCGCTTATTTTGTTTGCTTCATTTACTTCAATTACCTGACAGGTTTTTACTTCACAACGAATCCTGCCATCCTTGTGTTCAGGGCTTGAACATATTATCCCTTTTATCGTAACTTGCTGTTGGTTAAATTGTATGTACTTATGAGTAATTATTCTATCCAAATAAAGAAACTCAATAGCACCAATTGTATAGAAAATAAGTATTCCAATTAGAGGGAAAATAGGAATAGCTGATATGTGTAGTATACTTGATATACTTACTGAAAATATTAATGCAAATAGTATAAATGCAGTGACTAAAATAAATATATAAGATTGAGTAATACTTGCGGATAGTATTCCTATTACAAGAGCAATAGAAAACAATAATAGTTGTCTTTTCATTGATTACCTCAAGTATGTTTTTCTCAATTATAACATTATTTTACATTATTTGCAATACCCCATGAAAACTGAGCAGCTGCTCCAATACCCATGTGGAACATTACGGGATGGTAGTTGTACCATGCTGTTGTCACTAATCCTTCAGCACCTGCTTCAATGCATCTTTCAGCTACTGTTCTAATGTTAGGTATAAACCGCCAGTAGTTTGGTAAAGTATTATAATCGTCTCCATTTCCAAGGCTAGTAGGTGCTCCTATTACTTTAAACCCCTTATCCTGATAAAATTCAAGATATGGATAGCCTTTTATTCTTTTTGGGAACTCATCTCCCAAGTATGAGCCATACGTCTCCATAAACTTTTTACCAAGGCTTTCTTTTAAAGGTACCTTGGTTGCAAAATTATTGATAATTGACCTTTCAAGATCGCTCAATTCATGTTTCCGCTCATTATCCCAACCTACATCACAAACTGTAACAGGTTTTCCTTTTCTATCATACCTGGCAATAAAGTAAGGACTTGATTTACTTACTGTCCAGTAATCCCAGTACATTATAACAATTCGCCGGTCTAGCAAATCAAGAGCTTCAGGATGAGCACAGAGCATATCATCCCAAATAATCGGAGTTATTCCTTTTGATACAACAAACTCGCAAACTGAATTAATATAATCTATATACAGTCTACTTACACCATATTTCTGAGTCTTCTCTCTGCAAACAGGACATTTACCAAGACTTCTAGCCTCATCGCCCCCAAGGTGTATGTATTTAATGCCCGGATGTGCTTCAATTATTTCTTCTAACAATTCTTTTATAAGCTTTAAAGAATCCGGATTAAGCGGACATATTTGACTTATGGTTTCTCCATTTTCTCTAATAGATTCGTAATATTTGTGGTCCAATACATATTCTAAATGTCCAATTGTCTGTTGTAGGGGTATTATTTCCATTCTAAGTTCTTTTGCTCTATCATTTATTCTTTTAATATCTTCCTTTTTAAGAGTAGTATTAACAGCTAT
Organism: uncultured Clostridiaceae bacterium; assembly: GCA_964515895.1. Lineage (GTDB taxonomy): Bacteria > Bacillota > Clostridia > Acetivibrionales > DUMC01 > CAZEYH01. The sequence continues at coordinate 2,898 of CAZEYH010000249.1, forward strand.
TCTACTATGTTTATCATATGGGAATCTATCGGCGTATTCAAGTAAAATAGTATTAAGCTTAAGTTCTGAAGCTGTTTCTATTGAATTTAACGCCTCTTCTATATCCATCTGACGAAAACTATCAAAGTTGATATGGAAACCTCTTATCTTTAGTGAAGGTTTATCTTCTATGTTTCCTGTGGGTATCTTACCATCTGGTGAAATCTGCCATAAAGTCTGCATTGCATACTCAATGCCTTTTTCTGAACCTGCAGATACATTTACTTTTTTAGCTCCGATATTAATCTTATACTCTTCTTCATCCAAAATATCATCTATATATAATGATATTTTTCCTACATGATGCTTATTTAATTGGGTTGCATCGCTGCAGTCTACACCTGCAAGGCCAAACCTTTTAGCCCACTTTGCTGCAATATTATAACAACTTTTTTGAGTTTCATGGGTTCTACAACTTCTGTTGTTCATTTCAATCAGCCAGCTATTATCCAAATTAATAAGTTCACCATCAAAAATTGCCTTTTTAGGCATAGGTACTACTCTTTTGTGCTTATCTGCTATTTTTTTAGTAATCATTTTTAACCTCCCAGCCTTTGGCTATATAGATAATAATTAAGCCTTATCATAATGGTATGTCCTCTGTCCTAATTCGGTACACATGCCTGTGTCCTTCGTGCACCGAATCAAAGGAAATCATTGAACCATCAGCACTCCAGCGTGGATGTAAGTCGCAACGGATATCCGAATGTGATAGTTTTTGAGTCGATACAGATAAAATATCTGCAAGCAGTATAGTCTTGTCCTTATCGATATCATACAGAAACAGACTACGATAGCCATCAATCGGGTATGTATCGTTTAATATATACTTACGGTCGGGTGAAAAGTTACAATGTCCATCGGTAGGCATTGTATTATAAGGATCATATTTGATAAATTCGTGGGTCTTATCTCGGAACAAATAGAGTCCCCATTTATGTTCTTTATAATTCTTAGCATAAAACATGATGTGATTAGGATCGCGCCAATGGTAATGAGACGCTACCTCATCAAGTAACAGATACAATTCGCTACCATCTGTATTAGCTGTAAAGGTATAGGTTCTCCAATTTGAACCCGGCTTGTTTGCTCGACCACGAAGTAATACAACAAAACGGGTTCCATCTGTATTAAATGTGATGTGATTTATTGCAAATTTCCATGTGTCTCTCTCTTCCTTGCCGGTAAAGTATTCAGTTGCAGCTTTGTAAAGTTCATCAATAGATAGTATCAGTTTGTTTTCGCCGGTCTGTAAATTCATGAGAAACACTCCATCTTCCGAGGGACGTAGTTCGTTTTCAAAAGGATCCGGTAACTCGGCATAACCATAACCCTTCCTAAGCCAATACACTCGACTGAAATTAATACTCAAAGCATACCTTCCTAATGGATCAACTGTTGCAATAGGACGTGGAAGTATACGTATTAATCCTGTATGTACATTTTGTATAACAGCTTTATATTTCTGATCTAGACATACATTGTAGATAACCTCATCATTAGGCTTTGCCGGATTCCATTGTAACATACAACCCTGCTGGAAATTCCATGCAGTGGTTTCTGCAAAAGGAATAAACTGATTATCATATAGCCGTATCATACCAAGTCTTGCTATGTCATGTTCAGACTGCATTCTGTTACAAAACGGTACCTCGTTACAGAGATGATAGTCAAGTGATTGGGAAAATGGCTGTATATCATAATAACCAAAGAAGTAGTGCATTGGCTCACGTGTCAGCCTCTCTATAGGAACACTTTGATTTTTAATAGGTCTCACAAAATCA
>CAZEYH010000250.1:0-4714 GCA_964515895.1 uncultured Clostridiaceae bacterium
CCATTTCCTCTATCATTATCTTTATAATAGTCAATAATTGTTTCAGAAAGCCCCCCAGTTGCTCTTACAATAGGAATTGTGCCATATCTTAAACTTATTATTTGTCCAAGTCCACAGGGTTCAAAACGTGAAGGCATTAAGAACATATCACTTCCTGCATATATTCTTTGTGCCAGAGCAGCATTAAACTCTATATAAACTGCCATTTTATTCGTGTATTTATTTCTAATCTTTAAGAAGCTGCTTTCATAGTAGGGATCTCCTGTACCTAAAAGTATAAACTGAAGATCGTGTTTCATTATTTCATCGATCTTTTCGATTATAAGCTCAAGGCCTTTTTGCCCGGAAAGTCTCGATATCAATCCTATTACAGGCATGTCTCCCACAGGTAATCCTGTTTCTTTCTGCAGGGCATATTTATTCTCCTTTTTGTTCTCGATAGATCCACTATCATAATTGCAATATATTCTTTTATCTAAAGCAGGATTGAATTCTTCGTAACTAATGCCGTTAACAATACCAAACAAATCCTTATCTCTTTTTCTTAGTAGGCCATCTAGCCCTTCACCATATTGTGATGTCTGAATTTCTTTTGAATAAGTCTCACTTACTGTATTAATAATATCAGCATACACCAGTCCTGATTTCATAAAGTTAAACATACCATAGAATTCTACTTTGTCCGAAACAAATACTTGGTAACCAATATTAAAAAGTTTTAATATTTCCTTTGAAAAGTTACCCTGGTATTCAAGGTTGTGTATTGTAAATAAGGTAGAAATGTTATTGTAAAAGCTATACTTCAAATATTTCTCTTTCAGCAACATACATATTGGTCCTGTGTGCCAGTCATTGCAATGTATAATATCGGGTTGAAAATTAATTTTAGGAAGCATTTCAATTACGGAATTACAGAAAAAGGCAAATCTTTCACCATCGTCGGGATGGCAGTATATCCCTTCTCTGTCAAAATAATCATAGCTGTCAATAAAATATACAGGAACGCTTACTCTTCCTTCCATTACATTGGTAGTCATCTCTGTTTCTCTTATAATGCATGTCTTTGTAATATTGTCCATATGGACAGGAAAATCTACAACATATTTCATACTACTCACTATATCCCTATATCTGGGCATAACTACTCTTACATCATTTCCCATTTGTGTAAGTGATTTTGGAAGTGAACCCGCCACATCTGCAAGACCCCCTGTTTTTGCAAATGGAGACACTTCTGCTGAAACAAATAAGATTTTCAACTTTTGGCCTAATTCCATTCTATATCCCCCATTACTATAATTAATATATTAATAACATATGACTAATGTATATTTTATATATATTTCCATGCTTTAGTGACATTATGCTATAAATTATCATAATATAGCTTAGCTATTATTTCAACATGATTAAAATGGAAGTAAAAAGGGCCCTGCCACTAAATCATAGCAGAGCCCCAAATCTAGGAACATTATTCTTCAAAGTACGGTTTCTCTTCTGATAATTCTACATCAACGGTAATATATTCTTTATCCCTGTATATCTCCAACTTTATGATATCTCCAGGCTTGTATTGGTTTCTAATCTCATTTAATTCATCAAGTGTTTTAACAGGTTTACCTTGGCATTTTGTAATAATATCCCCTGCACTAATACCTGCTTTATATGCTCCGGTAAAAGGAAATACCTGTTTGACAAGTACTCCAGCAGGAACTCTGTAGTATTTTGCCGCTTCCTCATTAAACGTTATATCTACCTCAAAACCTATATAAGGTCTACCCGGAACATACTTATGTTCAATTAGATTTTCAAATATTTCTCTTGCAGTATTTATTGGTATGGCAAACCCTATGCCTTCGAATCCCTGGGCTACAACTTTAATACTGTTTACGCCTATTACCTTTCCTTCGGAATTAACCAGAGCACCACCACTGTTACCCGGATTTATTGCTGCATCAGTCTGTATCAGTTTAAATTCATAACCACTATCAGATTGTACAGATCTATTCAAGCCGCTTATTACCCCTGCTGTTACCGAACCCATATACTCAAGTCCACCGGGATTACCTATTGCAACAGCAAGCTCACCTACTTCTAGTGTATCCGAATCACCCAATTCAGCTGCATTAAACCCTTTCCCTGCGATTTTCAGTACAGCAATATCAGTTCTCCAGTCTACACCGATGATTTCAGCAGTATATGGTTTTTCTTCCTGTTCCGGTAAGAATACCTCAATTTTGGCAGTACTACTTATCTTATTTGTTCTTGAATCATATGCCTTCGAAATTACATGAAAGTTTGTTAGAATATAGCCATCTTCCCTAACTATTATGCCGGAACCCTCGCCTTTATCTTCCTGTTCTCCGAAAAAGAAATTCTGAACTCTTGCTGTAACTCTTATTCCTACAATAGATGGACTAACCTTTTTAGCAATCCAGGTTACAGGTGAATTGGACTTTTCTATTTCAATTTTATAGGATTTCAGTTCCTGTCCTTTGGCAGCTGAATTGGAAGATGCTACACTTGAACCTGTAATACTGTTAAAATAGTTATCAAACCCGGGCTGAACCGCTGGAGCAATAAACTGAAAAGCTAAAAACACTATGCCTCCACCAAGAATTGAACTCATAACTGCAATAAGTATTAACTGAAATAAATTGTATCCCTTTTTGTTTTTTTTCTTTTTGTAACTCTCACTGTAGTAAAAAGGTGAATTTTGTAAATTTGATCCATATGAGTAATTGCTACTTGAACTATTACTTAAATTATCTCTGTTAAAATCATTTTTATCATTATCATTATTAAACATAATCATACCTCCCTAAAATTTTATCATGTTCAATATCATATCTTATTTTTATGGTACTCATTTGTACCTTATTTAAAAAACAAGTCCTATACTCTTACTTTACTCATAAATGTACACCATTAACCTATATCATTAATGTATGATTTTACCTTGCAATTATATTGTACTTAATTATTTTGAAAAATATATGAATAATCTGTTAATTCTTATCTTTGTCTGCTCTTTTCAATGTAAAATAAAAAGTTGTGCCCCTTCCGGCTTCACTTTCAACCCAAATATCCTGCCCATGTTCGTTAATAAGGTTTTTTACAATTGCAAGTCCAAGACCAGTCCCTAATTTATCCCTGCTCCTGGATTTGTCAGATTTGTAAAATCGGTCCCAAATCATATCCAGTTCTTCTTTTCCCATTCCAATTCCATTGTCAGCTACAGATATTAACACCTCATCCTTCTGTACCAAAGTACTTAAGCATATTATACCTGCTTCAGGAGTAAATTTAATAGCATTATGAATAAGATTGAGTATTACCCTTTCAATAGCATCAATATCAGCTTTTACAAAAACATCCTCTTCTTCGAAGTTTGCTATTATTTCAAGATTTTTTTCCATAATCAAACTTTCAAGTTTTATTATGCATCGCCTTATGAGCTCATTAATATTAAAGTCTTTAATAACAATATGGATTTCTCCCCCTTCCATTCTGGCAAGATCCAAAAGCTCATTCACAAGCCTGTTTAGGCGCATAACTTCCTCTTTCACAATTTCTAAATAATCTTTTTGCTTTTCAGGTGGAATTGTACCATCTAATATTCCCTCAATAAATCCGCTTATTGAAGTCATTGGAGTTCTCAGTTCATGAGAAACATTGGCGATAAACCCTCTCCTCATTTCTTCTAGATTTTGAAGAGCTGCTACCATTTGATTAAAAGCTTTCGCCAATTCACCAATCTCATCTTCTGTGTCAATACTCAAGCGTCTGCTGAACTCTCCACCCGCTATAACTTTTGCAGCATTACTTATCTGCTTTAAAGGTTTGGTTATCCTTAAAGAAAAAATATAGACCAATACAATAGAAATTAGTGCAGATACAATAACTGCTATTATGAAAAATCTAAAAACTGTTGCCCTTGCCTTATTTACCTGAGTTATAGGTGTGTTTAAATATATTGCTGCAATGACCTGCTCTTTTCCATTAAGGTCTTGATATTTGAAGGGTTTTTGAACTACCAGCCAAGACCAACCAGTATCTTTATATAACCCGAAAAAATCTCCTTTTTCAATAACAGGATCCATTCCTGAAAATACTTTTTTGTACTGGCGTTCATCAGGAAGCCTGTATTTACCCTGTTCAATATTTAAGTGACTTCTTATTTTTACATCCAACCCACGCATATTAGGACTGGAATACACAATTATTCCTTTATCATTCGTTATCCAAATATATGAACTCGTATTCTTCATATAGGAGTCCAATAGAAATTCAAACATAGCTTCTGCTACAGGGTTATTTGCATTTTCAACATAGATTTTAAGGTAATTGCTTATTTCTTCACCTGCTTTTTCTAATGCCTTTACTTTTTCTTCCGATACAAATTTACCAAGGGAGTAGAACAGAGTCACACCTGCTGTTGAGAAGCTGAAAACGATGATTAAAATAAATATTATCATTAGTTTACTAAAGATGGATTTGAACATCATTTCACCTCAAATTTATAGCCTACTCCCCATACAGTTTTTAGCTGCCATATTTGGTTTTGTATATCAAGTTTTTCCCTTAATCTTTTTACATGAACATCAACAGTTCTTGAATCACCAAAAAAATCAAAACCCCATACATGCTCAAGAAGTTGTTCTCTGGTAAAAACTTTATTAGGATTTGATGCCAGAAAATATAAAAGCTCCAG
>CAZEYH010000251.1:0-4706 GCA_964515895.1 uncultured Clostridiaceae bacterium
AGTATATCCGGAGTAAGCTCTTTGCATAATTCAAGGGTTTCCTCACCATCGGAAGCTTCCCCCACAATTTCAATTCCATAGTCTTCCCATGCTACTACAGTTCTCAACCCTTCTCTGACAAGATGTTCATCATCAGCAATTACCATTTTAAACATCTAATCCCTCCAATGTCTTTACTGCCGGGAATTTTATTAATGCGACAACACCCGATATCTCCCCGGTATAAAATTGTATTCCATATTTCTTGCCAAAAAATTGCTTTATTCTATCATTAACATTCCTAATTCCAAAAGACTTTCCTGAACCTCTTTTCCCCTGAAGAAGCATATTCATTTCCTCAATATCTGCACCAATTCCATTATCGCATATTGTTATCTTAATAATACCATCAGCTTCTTTAACAGAAATATCTATTGTACCATTCCCAGGTTTCTTTTCAATTCCGTGTATAATTGAGTTTTCTACAATTGGTTGTAGAATAAGTTTTACTGTAAGAAATTCTCCCATCTCATATGGAAAATTAATATTGTAATTTATTTTATCTCCAAAACGAATTTTCTGAATAGCAAGATAGCTTTCAACTTGTTTTATTTCATCAAGCAAAGGTATTATGTTTTTTCCTTTACTTAAACTGTATCTGAAAAAGTCAGATAACAAGCTTACCATATTGCTTATATCATGGGCATTATGCTTTAATGCAAGCCAATTAATGGAGTCTAGTGTATTATATAGAAAGTGAGGATTTATTTGTGACTGAAGTGCACTCAGCTCAGCTTCCCTCTTATCTGCCTCACTAATATAAAGCTCATTTATCAATCCTTCAATTTCTTTTAGCATATTGTTATAAGTCTTTATAAGATATGAAAATTCATCATTCCCTTCATAGTCTATTAAAATATTAAAATTACCGTCTTTTACTTTAGCCATAGATCCTACTAGTTTCCGTATAGGGTTGGTCATGTTTTCCGAAAGGAATAAAGCAAGTATTATAGTTAGGGTAAGGCAGGCTACAAGTACCATATACATAATTCTTTTAAATGAAAGGACTTCACCATAAAGCTCAGAAACAGGACATATGGCAAATATTGTCCAGTTTAACTCATCGATTTTTTTGTAAGCTATAAGGCTTTCCTTATCGTTAATTTTTTGTGTAAACCAAGAATTTCCCATGCCAGATTTCAACATATTTGCATCTATATCTATGTTTTTATAATTATATAAATCCTTACCCACTATGTCCTCATTTGGTGAAACAATCACTTGAAAGTTATCATCCAGTATAAATATCTCACTATTTCCAGAAGGTTTAAACTTGTCCAAAATATTTATAAAGTCTTTTATACCAATATCAATAGTCAACAATGCACTATAGGGAATATCTCTGTGCTTTATGCCAAATAGCTTTTTAGCAATCCTTATTGTATAAGTCGAATCAGTTGTCTGTTGTTTTTTATTCAAACCAACCACAGTATATTTTGCTGCAAAAGGTAAATTCAAATACCATTTTTCAGTCTCAATTAAACTCAAATCGAATACTTTGTTTGAGAAACTATATTGAATATATTCAGGGCGGTTGACCATGTATATTTTCGGGTAAATTGATGTTCCGGTAATACCGGATAGTTCATAGTTCCCTAAAATTTTATCAATAGTTTTGATTTCATTTATTATATCTACATTGCTGGCAAAACTATCATAAGTGCGTAGTTCTAAAGAAAGTATTTCGACAAGATCGGTATTCATATAAATATATGTCAACAAATCGTTTATTACATCAAATTTCTGCATAATATTAACCTCGATCATATCAAGATTATTTCTAAGAGAATTATTTATCTTTTGCCTGATAATTAATGCAGAACGGTTGTAGGCTACTAGAATTATAGAAATTGGAATAAATACTATTAATATAAAGAAAAGGAGTAATCTATTCCTAATATTCATATTATAAATAAATTTTTTAAATATGTTTTTCATAAGTTTTACCAAGTACACACTTTTTACCCCCACTATGTTAACTGTATTGTCTCATGTCAAATGTTGCAGATAAATTCACTTAATTGAGGAATTAAATTACAACATTATTATACATTAAAAAAGAGATGTCAGCAACTGACGTTACGGAGCCTCGGAGTCTGCTCGGAAATACCGAGTTGACAAGTCGGACTACAAGAGGAATAGTCATAGACTGCATTATGATACAAGAGGTTGATTGCTTATTGAAATGTGTTAATAATGCACTACATTGATGTTGTGTCTTGCATGTATAGACCTTCTTCATGCAAGACACCTGGAGGCCGAATGGCTTGTGCACACATTGGAACGAGTAAATGGCATTAGAACCTGCACTCGAAGTATCTCATATGCAGGAAATGACACTTCTCCTTGCATGAGCCCGCTTTTCCGAGCAGACTCCTAGAGCCTGTAAATTCAGCAACAGACTATAACATTTAAGTCAATTTGTCTTTTCATTTGCTACAGCCAAACTCAAATACTTAGAGTTTTCTTCAAACATAAGCTTTTTATTTATAAATTCCATTAGTACTCCTGTTAATAGTTTTTTTAAATCATTTTCGCTATACTTAAAACTAGTCCTTTCATCCAAATATTCCTGTATTTCTTGGAATGAGCGTATTTCACTGCAATAAATATAAATATCTTTCTCTAACCCCTTGTATTTATATGTATAAATATTCTCTTCCCCCATATCTTTAAAAGTACGCGGCCGAGTATCTGTTATTTTTACTTCATCGCCATCTATTATATATTCACATTTTGGCCTTTTTTTATAAAATAGTTCATTCCATCTCATAACTGTATTAAAAAGTTCTTCCTCATATTGTGCAATATTCTTCTTCGAGTTTTCATATTCGTATTCAAAATTATATGCAATATTATCTAGATTTATCTTATCATATGGATAGATATGCCTGTACAGAATGCTTGGCTTGATATTTTGTATACCATACTTTTCAGGCTCATATTGATAAGGACTGAACCTGTCTAATGAAATTCTTACAATCCCTCCTGAAGGTTCAAGGTGGCTTATTAGTGGTATGATATTAATAATTTCCGAATAACATGCCGGATCTTCTCCCGGAATTCCGTAAAGTAAATTCCATAACACATGAATACCTGTTTCATAACATATCTTTAAAAGCTGAATATTTTGAATAGTTGTTATACCTTTATGCATCAAATTTAGTAATTTATTATTCAAGCTTTCAATACCAGCCAATACAGTCTTAACACCTGCTTTATAAAGTAATTCAATTTGTTTCCTGTTCAGACATGGTTTAATATCAATATATATATCAAGATCAAGTTTCCTATCTGCTAGTTCGGGTATTAAATCATTAAAAAATCTCATATTTATAATACTGTCAGCTGCATAAAAATTTCTCACATGATATCTGCTTAATTGAGTAAGAATTTCATTCATAACAATATTTGAAGACTTTGAGCGATATTTAGGTTTTCCATTATTTACGGCACAAAATGTACAATTATCTTTTTCACCCCACCAGCAACCTCTTGTGCTTTCAATAGGTATTACAATTTTCCTTATTTTACCATCCAAATTGCTATTCTTTAGTTCTTCAAAATACTCCGAATAGTCAGGTATTGGCAGACTATCAAGGTCTTCCAGTAAATCATCTGGTTTATTAATAAAAATCCTATTTTCACAACGCATTAAAACACCGGGTACATCATCATAATATTTTTTACTAATAATGTTACGGGATAATTCAACAAAAGCTTTCTCAGCTTCTCCATCAATCACATAATCAATCCAGTCAAAACTCGTGATAATCTCTTCCCCCATCTTATCAAATACGTTTGGTCCTCCAAATATGATCTTTATATGTGGAAAACGCTCTTTTAGTTTCCATGCAAGGGCAAGGGAGGAAGTCTGTGTACCAATTTTGCATGTGAAACCTGCTATAGTAATATCTTTCCATGGTATATCATCTAAACACTCATTTATATATGCCGGAATAGAGATATTTATTATATCTTCCAATTTGCTTCTCATAGATATTAATTTATGTACCAGATAGGAATAATGCTTATCCTTAGACAAATCCTCTATTAAATTAATAAAATTTATGTTTTTCTGTTTATGCAAAAGATCTCGAAAAAGGAATTGTGAAAAAATCCATTCACCAATATAAAACATTTTCGATGATATAAGTTCATATATGTCCTGTTCTATAAATTTTATAAACCTTAGGTTTAAATAATATACTTTTGTTAAAATACCTTCATCTTCTAAAATTTTTTTTAGCAAACCATAGCACAATGTTCCCCTATCTATTACTCCCCACGGCATTTGTAACAAAGCTACCTGTTTTGCTTTTAATTCCTTCACTTTATTCAACCTCTTTTCCATTCTCTTTACGGACATTATTCGATTTTTGTATAGGCTTAACAAGTTTAACTCTATATTCGTTATATTTTAATAATTTTACCAATTCAATAGTTCTGTTGTTATTTTTTAACACATCCGCTACAATAAACTTAATACTATTCTTAGATGCCCACATTTCTATTTTTTTAATTAACTGAAGAAATAATTTCATATGGCCTCTATAATAAGGTTGAATATAATAATGTGTTATATAAAGGTAATCATCTATAAAAAACTCAAAATCCTTCTTTTTCACCCATGCTGTTAGCAGACAGATTAATTTTCAGTAAAAGCT
>CAZEYH010000252.1:0-1011 GCA_964515895.1 uncultured Clostridiaceae bacterium
AATCTAAACCCTTTTCTAATACAGTTTTTGATATTAAATCGGGATTTTCTAGGACTTCCTTATGAGTATGAGAAGAACCTACTGTAGTGACAATACCTTCACCAACACGTGCAATAATTGTCTGTTCTCCGGCTCCACCGACAAGTCTATCAATATTGGCCCGAACAGTAACTCTGGCTTTAGCTTTTAGCTCTATCCCATCTTTGGCAATAGCTGCTATTATAGGGGTCTCAATAACTCTTGGATTAACACTCATCTGAACGGCTTCAAGCACATCACGACCTGCAAGATCAATTGCAGCAGCTCTTTCAAACTCTAGAGGTATATTTGCTCTTTCGGCAGCAATAAGCGCATTTACCACCTTATCTACATTACCTCCTGCCAAGTAATGAGCTTCAAGTTTATTAATGGAAGCATCGAGGCCTGCTTTAACTGCTTTTATCATAGGATTTACAATTCTAGCAGGAACAACTCTTCTAAGTCTCATACCTACCAAAGTGAAAATACCGATTTTTACACCTGCTGCATATGCAGAAATCCAAAGTCCAATTGGAACAAAACTAAAAAACGTTGAAATTACAAAGATTATTATAGCAATAATCAAAATAAAAATTAATACATCCGGCATTTAAAATTCTCCCTTCAATAATTTAATAATAATTGTGACTTTATAACTGGTATTACTTATCTAGCGTTCATTTTAGTTATTATTCATTTTCTCTCAATTTAGCTACAATAATACGCATACCCTCTATTTTGACAACTTTGACTTTTGTCCCTTTAGGTAAAAATTCTCCATTAGTCACGACATCAAGTCTTTTGCCATCAACATCAATAATTCCCGAAGGACGTAACATTGTAATCGCTGTACCTTCCTTGTCTAAAAATGATTCAGGCTCACTTCTTCCCACATAACCGGCTTCCTTATTCAATTTTTCTGATAAAATAAGCTTTCTGTTAAGCTTGCCTTTTGATGCTGAACGTATTACTAGAAATAAAAGAATTCCAATT
>CAZEYH010000252.1:1021-4678 GCA_964515895.1 uncultured Clostridiaceae bacterium
CAATTAATACCATTACTATTGCATCTAGTAGGCTACGTGCAGTGAACATTATTCCTAGGATTAGAAGAATGATTCCCGAAATTCCCGGTGCACCAAATCCAGGATTAAAGAGTTCAAATGTAATAAGAGCAAAACCTAAAATGAAACACAGAGCAGGAAGCCAGGTGATTCTGAAAACAAATCCAAATACTTCATACAACCACATTAGTTCCACCCCCTCCCGGAGAAAAATTAAAATAATTTAAGCAGTGTTCATTTTACTATTATATATTGATCTTGCATTTATTATATACCATTTATCTACTTGTGAAAATAGTAAAACGAAAATATATTCAACAAAAATACAATAAACTACTTTTGGGAAATGCTTGAAGCATTGAATAACACATGTTAATATATTCCATGTAAGGATGTTTATACTAATATACTCTATTATCATATCTTGAAATTCTACCGCTTTTTAGGTTTTTGGAGGGATGGCAGGTGAAAGGTTATATTTATAAAATGATCCTGATTGGAACAGGATTATTCCTATTGCTTACAATATTTATAGGATGTAGTGATATTAAAAAATATATGGCTCCTAAAACAGAGGTTACTTCTTATGATGAAAGGATATTTGTAGTAACAAATCCAGTTGCAATAAGAATAACAGGTCAGACAGGTAATATTGAAGTATATAATTGTGATAATAAAGAAGTCAAATTTGAAATTACAAAAAAAATAAAAGGTTTGAAAGATGAAAGTATTAATGACAAATTGAAAGATATTAAAATAACTACAAATGTGGAGACAGAAGGGAATATATCATTTGAATGGAAATATGAAGGCCCAAATAAGGAACCCCTTGATAAAAGTGTAGATTTAAAAATATACCTACCAAAAAAAGTGCAGTCTATAAAATATAAACTGGATATTGGAAAAATAAGAATATTTGATGATGCAAAATACGATATTTTTGCAGATTTGAATATGGCAAACATAGAAATAAACAATTTTGAAGGAAGGCTAAATTTAGAAGGAGAGATGAGTAATTTAAAAATATCCGGTGGACTAATAAAAAACGGATCAGTAGTTAAATTGAATATGGGTAATATAAATATAAAAGCCGAATGTGAAACAAATGGCTGTTATGAATTTCGAACCAAGATGGGGAATATTGACATTGATCTTCCCCTAAATTCTAAGGTAAGCTTTGAAAATGTTGGATATGTACAAATTAATGAATTTGAAACAGAAGATCATCCTACTAAAATAAAACTTGGAAGTGAAATGGGAAGGATATGTATAAGTAAGTATTAGGGCCGGTAAACATTTTACTTTATTTTTACTCATTTATATGTTAGAATAATTTCAGGAGGATAAAATGAGGTTATTTATAGCTATAGATTTTAATATAGAAATTAAAAGGAAGCTTGCCGATTTGCAGGCTAATTTAAAAGATGTGGCAGTATCCGGTCGATGGAAGTATATTAACAATTTCCACTTGACTCTAAAATTTCTTGGTGAAACTAAACCAGAAAACATTAAATATATAAATGAAAAACTTATTACGATATGCTCTGAATATGAAGTGTTTAGGTTGAAATTTTCGAGCTTGGGTCATTTTCCAGGAAAGAATAGTGTTAGAGTATTGTGGCTTGGTTTAGATGGAGATATTAATACATTAGAAAAATTGCAAACAGATATTGATATACAGATGGAGAGCATTGGATTTACACCTGAAAAGAGAAAATATGTACCTCATATTACCATAGGGCAAGATGTAGTTTTTAAAAGCGGTTTTCAAGATGGAAAGGAAATGGTTAACTTGAATGAGATACCTGAAATTACAGTTAGGGGTATTTCATTATTTAAAAGTGAACAAATAGGCAATAGGAGGGTTTATGCATCTATATATGATCATGAATTTACTAAATAACATAATAATATAATATATGAAGTATAGGAAGGTTTGAAAAATAAACTCAAAAATGAGGTAGATAAAAATGGGAAGGAACAAGCAGATTATAATTTTATTAGGTGTGTTATCTGTTTCTCTTGTTTTATTAATGGGCATAAAAATTTATGGAAGAATCAAATCAAATAATAGTTTAAGAGATATTAAAGTGGGTGTAGCAGATGAAGGCATTTCATCTAGAAGAAGAATTGCCAATCCTGAAGCTAGTATTAAACAGAAGGACTTAGAAGAAAGTGATAGTTCAGAAAACCATGTTATAAGTTCTAATATTCAGTTAAAGAGTGCGAACAATACTAACATGGAAGACAATGCAGAAGAGAAAACGAACAAACCCGATCCTCTCTATATCAAGGCTGTTGGAGATATAGTGCTCGGAAGAGGAGTAGAGTATCATCTGAATAATCAGGAAAAGGATTACACATACCCGTTTCAATATGTTGCAGATATATTGAGGTCAGGAGATATTATCTTTGGAAACTTGGAAGTACCAATGACAGAAAGTGACCATGGTCTTGATCCAAAAGGGAAATATGTAATAAAAAGTAGAGGAAAAGCTGCAGAAGGTATTAAATATGCAGGATTTAATGTTCTTAATCTTGCGAACAATCATATTATGGATTATTATGAAAAAGGCCTTTTTGATACAATATCTACTTTAGAAAAATATAACATTGAGTATTGTGGAGCTGGAAAAAATATTGATGAAGCCAGAAAGCCTGCTATTTTAAAAGTTAAAGATACCAAAGTAGCAGTTCTTGGATATACAGATATGGCAGAGTATATATATAAAGGCAGTCCAATGATTAGCTTTGCTGCGGGAGAGGATAAAAGTGGAGTTGCACCAAGAAAATATGAACTTATAAAAGAAGATATTGAAAAAGCACGTGAAAACGCAGATATTATTATTATTTCTCTTCATTGGGGAGTAGAAGATAGTTTTGAAGTTACAGAAGAGCAAAAGGAATTTGCACACAAGTTAATTGATGACGGTGCTGACATAATTTTAGGACACCATCCTCATAAATTCCAGGGTGTTGAAATTTATGAAGGTAAACCTATAGTGTATAGTATGGGAAACTTTATTTTTGATCAAAACGACCCTTTAAAGCAGGAATCATTTATTGTAGATATGCAATTTGTCAATAAGAAATTAATTTCCCTTGAACTTTTACCTGTAAGGACTATTTCGAAGACTCATATTATAATGCCAAAGGGTGAAGAAGCCAAAGAATTGTTAAAAAGGGAGCTAGAGCTTTGTGGTAAGCTTGGCTCGAAATGTGCAATAGTAGATGATAAGATTGTGTTTAATATTAAGCAATAAATTCCTATGCTTATGTATCGGAAAAAATGCGCACTAGAAAACAAATGTACTGAATATTAATTTATTAAGATATTGAAATGCAAAATAAGAGATAGTTATATGAAAATATTACTATCTCTTATTTTTTTTGTGAAATTTTGAAAAAAGACTTGATTATTTTAAAATTATGCAATAGAATTACATATAGGTGGAGCGAAGTGGGGCAAAGTGGTTAAGAGTGAGAAGCTTGTGGGGTGAAATTGTTGTTTTATGGTGAATACCAGCATTCGGTTGATCAGAAGGGCCGTGTTATTATTCCGGCTAAATTTAGGGATGGGCTGGGAGAAAAATTTATTCTTACCAAAGGCCTTGATAACTGTTTGTTTGTGTATTCAGA
>CAZEYH010000253.1:0-2738 GCA_964515895.1 uncultured Clostridiaceae bacterium
ATAAAATCCCATACTGTAGTAAAAGCGTACAAGATCTTTATGCTTTGATGCAGTATATAGGCAGGCTTTCTCAATGTTTTTTGAAACAAGAAATTTATCTACATAATTCATTATAGCTCTGCCTATTCCATTATTCTGATATTCGGGCATTACACCAAAGCGTGTGATAAGGGCTGTTTTGTCATGCTCAATTTCAACTCTTATTGTGCCCACAGGGGCATTGTTAACTAGAGCTATAAACACTTCTTTGGTGTTAATGGCTTTTATTATATCTTCCGGAGTTTCTTTGAGAGCATCAATATTTCGGGGTATTTCAGCTTCTTTTATATATTTATTAAAAGCCTCATTTACTATAGCCTGAATGGCTTTTACATCATTTATCTCTGCTTTTCTAATTAAAAATGAATAGTTCATATAGTTTCCACCACTTACTTCAATAATCAAAACAACCTAAACAGTCAAAATAAATTACATTTCATAAAGTCTTAGAAATTTCAAATCCTATATCATATTTTGGTACAATTAATTTAAATTTGTAAACTTATATAAAAAAATATTGGCAAGGGAAGATAAATATTTCTTCATATTTTACAAATTCCCCATAAGCTTTGCCATAATAGCCTTTTGCACATGCAGACGGTTTTCAGCCTCATCAAAAACTACAGAATTAGGACCGTCTATAATATCATCGGTTACTTCAAATCCTCTGTATGCAGGCAGACAATGGAGGAAAAGGGCATCGCTTTTTGCCAGGGAAAACAGCTCGCTATTTATTTGGTAAGGCTTAAATATATTAATTCTTTCAGCTTTTTCTATTTCCTGCCCCATACTTACCCAAGTATCGGTATATACTACATCTGCATTATATATTGCTTTGGAGGGATCGTTTGTTATTAAAATATTAGCTCCTGATATTTTTGCATCTTCCATGGCCTCATTAATTATGGAATTATTACATTCAAATTCTTTTGGTGTAGCTACAGCAATATCCATGCCTACTTTGGAGCAGCCATGAAGCAGGGAGTGTGCCATATTATTTCCGTCCCCTATATAGGCTAACTTTAAACCTTTCAAACAACTCCTTTTTTCATAAACAGTAAACAGATCAGCAAGAACCTGACAGGGGTGCATTAAATCAGTGAGCCCGTTTATTACCGGTATACTCCCGTATCTTGCAAGGTCAAGCACATCTTTATGGTCAAAGGTTCTGATCATAATTCCATCAAGGTATCTTGATAAAACCTGAGCAGTATCATAAAGTGTTTCGCCACGCCCCAGCTGAATATCATTTGAGCTTAAAAACAGCGGATATCCTCCCAGTTGGTACATCCCGACTTCAAAAGAAACCCTGGTTCTAGTTGAAGATTTTGCAAAAATCATACCTAAAGTTTTACCCTTTAGATAGCTATGCTCATTTCCTTCTTTAAGACATTTTTTCATTAGAACTGAAAGTTCAAATATTTCATTTATCTCATCTAAAGTAAGGTCATATATACTTATTAAATGTTTCATAAGTATACCTCCAATATCCCGTCAAGCATTTTTATCATCCCATCAATATCTTGCTTTGTAATTATTAAAGGTGGGAGTATCCTTAAAATGTTTGTCCCTACACTTCCTATCAGATAGCGATTTTCAAAGCACTTATTCTTTATTTCTATTGCCTTGTCTATTGAGAGTTCGACGGCAATCATTAATCCTTTACCTCTGACTTCTTTTACAAAATTATATTTTTCTGCAAGTTCCTTGAGCCTGTCTATAAAATAACTGCCCATTTTTTCTGAGTTTTCAACAATACCCTCATTTAGAAGCACATCCATTACTGCCAGACCTGTTGCACACGCCAGAGGATTGCCACCGAAAGTAGAACCATGATCCCCAGGTTCAAAAGCTTTTGCAACGAAATCCTTAGCCAATAATGCCCCTATAGGAAATCCACCACCTAATGCCTTCGCGAGTGTAAAAATGTCTGGCTCAATTCCATAATGCCGGTAGCCAAATAGTTTACCCGTTCTTCCTAGCCCACATTGCACTTCATCGAAAATTAAAAGAATACCTTTTTCATCACACAATTTTCTTACACCTTTCAAGTATTCTAGAGTTGCTAGATTAACACCACTTTCTCCCTGTATAGGTTCTATCATTATAGCGCATGTATCAAGGCTTACAGAGTTTTTCAATGCATCAAGGTTATTGAATGGTACCTTTAAAAAGCTTGGCGTAAGAGGTGAAAACGGTTTTTGGTATTTGTCCTGTCCTGTAGCTGCTATAGTAGCAAGAGTTCTACCATGGAATGATTTTTCCATAGTTATAATTTCATACTTATTAGGAAAACCTTTCTTTTTAAAATAAATTCGAGCAAGTTTTATAGCCCCCTCATTTGCTTCGGCACCACTATTGGCAAAAAACACTTTATCAGCACAGGAACACTCTACAAGAACCTGAGCCAGTTTTGCTTGTTGTTCTATGTAGTAGAGGCTTGAACAATGTATAAATTTTTCTGCCTGCTCCTGAATAGCTTTTACAACTTTCGGATGCGAGTGGCCTAACGCGTTTACAGCTATACCTGCAAGAAAATCATAATACTTATTTCCATCTATATCCCAAAGATTAATTCCTTTACCATATTGGAAGCATACGGGAGACCTGTCTCCAAATGTATTCATATAATACTTTTTATCAAGTTCAATTATTTCCTGAAGGTTCATATTAACCGCCTTTCCGCCGAATATTTCGGC
>CAZEYH010000253.1:2838-4664 GCA_964515895.1 uncultured Clostridiaceae bacterium
ATGCAATAGAAATATTTATTTAAAAATGTGCCTTCTTCATATTTCTAGCATTCCTATCTAACTATCATAGTACCTATACCTTCATCAGTAAAAATCTCAAGTAGTATGCAATGAGGTACTCTTCCATCAATTATATGGGTTCTGGTTACTCCGTTATTAAGAGCATCTATGCAGCCAAGTACTTTGGGTATCATTCCACCGTTTATTATTTTTTTGTCTATGAGTTCATTTGATTCATGTATTGTCAATGTAGTTATTATATTTTCTACTCCATTATCATCTGCAGTTTTTACACCTTCTACATCAGTAAGTAATATAAGTTTCTCGGCCTTTAATGCAGATGCTACTTCTGAAGCTACCGTATCTGCATTAATATTATAGCTTTGCCCGTCTTTCCCGATTCCTATGGGTGCAATTATTGGAATATATTCATCTGCCGCCAAAAGGTCTATAAGTTTGGAATCAATATTAGTAATTTTCCCTACATAGCCTAGGTCTGTGTCTTTTTCTTCGAGAGTCATTGCTAGTTTTTCACATTCAATTAAGTTACCATCAATACCACTTAATCCTATTGCTTTAGCACCCTTGAGGTTTAACAGAGATACTATTTCTTTGTTTGTTTTGCCTATGAATACCATCTGGGCAACTTCCATTATTTCAGCAGTGGTAACCCTGAGTCCATTGACAAATTCACTTTTAATATCCAGTCTTTCGAGAGCATGGGTGAGATCAGGTCCCCCACCATGAACAACAACCGGGTTCATACCTACATATTTAAGTAGAATTATATCTTCCATAACATAATTTTTTAATTCATTGTTAATCATTGCATTGCCCCCATATTTTATAACAATGGTTTTACCATATAACTTTTGAATATAAGGCAATGCTTCAACTAAAATTTCCGCTCTTTTTATTATTGCTTTCATAAATTTGTCTTCCATAATAAGCGCCGCTCCTTTCAATTATTTCAAATACTTCAATTACTCCAACCGGCTGACTCCAACTAACCAATCTCAACTAACTAAATAGCTCAATATAGGCATAGTTCTATCTAATTATAAGTACAATCCCGGATTCATAAGAGTAGTATACTCCGGGAATCCGCACATTATATTCAAATCCTGCACTGCTTGCCCGGAAGCTCCTTTCCCTAGATTATCCAGTGCAGATAAAATAATAACCCTATTTAATCTTTTATCTACTACAATACCTATATCAATAAAGTTGGAACCGGCAACATGTTTTGTTTCCGGAAGTTTACCTTCATCCATTATTCTTACGAATATTTCATTCTTATAATAATCTCTATAAAGATTAATTAATTCACCTGCTGTTGTATCGACTTTTAAATTTGCATAAATAGTTGCTAACATACCTCTTTTCATTGGTGCTAAATGAGGAGTAAAAGATACAAATATTTCTTCTTTCGCTAAAAGAGACAACTCCTGCTCAATTTCAGAAGTATGTCTATGGGTTGAAACCCCATATGCCTTAAAGTTTTCAGTACATTCAGAAAACTGATAAGGCAGATCGGTTTTTCTTCCGGCACCGGTTACTCCAGATGCTGCATCTATTATTATATTATTAATTTCAATAATATTGTTAATAAGCAATGGTGCAATACCTAGGACAGAACATGTAGGGTAACAGCCGGGGTTTGCTACCAGATTAGCACCTCGGATTTTTTCTCTATAGAGTTCCGGAAGACCATATACTGATTGTTTTAGAAGCTCGGGTAATTCATGCTTTGTTTTATACCATTTTTCATAAACATTTACATTTTTGTACCTAAAATCTCCCCCATGATCAATTATTTTCTTGCC
>CAZEYH010000254.1:0-4651 GCA_964515895.1 uncultured Clostridiaceae bacterium
CCGCTTCTTTCACATGAAAGAATTAAGCGTTTAGTTTGAAAGCAAATATTAAATTTTAAACTATGTATAATTTTAACATATAACCTTATTGTTGTCAAATGCCATTTTTTTCTGCCTTCATGAATTATACACTAACTTTTATCGCGCAGCTCTGATTCTTTTTAAATGCATGCTCACTTTTTCCCTACACTACTGCAAAACGTTCCTGGCTCTGGCCTATTACAACTTTTCAATTTCCTCAACCTTTAATCCTGTTGCTTTTGATATAATCGATATTTGATTCCCTTATCTCTCCTATTATACCACCAGTTACCACTCTTATTTTATCATCTGCCTTTCTATCTAAAACAGATATATTTCCTTCTTGCCACCAGCCTATTCTTACTTCCGGTGACCCAACGCTTCTGCTATTTCCTTAAGCCACGCCGGTATAGCCAAATTCGTTTTAACAGCCCTATTATCCAGTTCATTTCACACAAGGTCGGGAAAAACAGTTATAGGTGATACCATATACCCATACGAGGAGATCTGGGAAGTAAACACTATAACCTGTTTCTGTGGGTTCAAAAACTGCTAAATAAGTGAGTTTACGCATAACAATATCTACTTTCATTGTTTAATCATCGTTTAAGGTGAGGCTATTTCAGTCCTACCTGCTATTCTTCACTATCTTCAAGAAGGTGCTTGTCAAGGGAAGAAGTATCAATACCAAGCTTCTCAAAATCGTCCTCACCTTTCAGCATTATGGTGTAGTCCATTTTTTCATCTTTTTCAATAAGATGACCTATTTGATCTTCAATAAATTTAAAATATCCATTAACTCCAAGTTCCTTTGTCCATAGCTCAATTGACTTCTCTATCCTCAGAAGACATTTCACAGGAGTTTCAAAAAAATTTTTCAAGTCATTCGATGTGTTTAGGTCATATATCTTATTTGCTGTAACAAATATCTTCTGGTTCGTAAAAGGATCAAAACTTGCCAATAAACCTTCAAGAAAGGCTCTATTTTCAACAGTGATGTATCTGCTGAAGTCATATTCTATCCCGTTGATATATCCATCAATTTTTAGCAGACACATATGGATTGCATCAATTGCATGCCTTCCATTTCTTACAGGAGCTTTACGATGGAGCTTTAACAGATTTCCTTCCATCGGATGCAACATGAAACTGTAAAATTCCTCATCACCTTTAGGGATTGTACCAAATTCCTTTGCCATCCTTGAAGATATCCTTTCAAGTTTGTAATAATCCACATTTTTTTTCAAAAATATCACTTCCCATTTCTTTGTTGTATTTATTTTACCATATCAATCGTGACAGTATACTTTTTCATAACCATGAATATAGATATCGGGATTAAAGCAAGTATTATTATACTGTATTTAGCATTATTCTGAAAGGTTTTGGCTCATTTTATTCTAAAATACCATCTGATCCGAATATTACCCTTTCTCATAATATAATTTTACCAAAAAGCTATAAAGTTAATAGTAATTCATAATCAATTAATAAATTATTCCATTCTATTTCATTTTTGTATTGGTACAGAAGCCATGCTTCACCCTCTTTGGCATTTATAAAATTACATATATTTGATATAATATAGTTATAACCCAGAAAGTCATGAAATGACTTTCTGATGAAATCAAGGCATCTTGAATTTCATCAGCCTTTATTATTGTATTGTTATTGTATTGCTAGCATTCTATGCATTATATATTATTCCTGTTAAAGCAATATTTTTATTAAATTTAAGGAGGTTTTTTTATGCAGTACAGAAAGCTTGGAAGATATGGTTTAAAAGTAAGTGAAGTTTCCCTTGGAAGTTGGCTGACATATGGGGGAACCTATGGCGAAGACAGAACGGAAGCCTGTGTTAAAAGAGCTTATGAGCTTGGCATTAACTATTTTGATACAGCCGATGTGTATGGTTCAGGGCAGACCTATCCGGGCGCTGCAGAAGAGGTTCTGGCCAAAGCCCTTAAGGATTTCCCAAGGAGTTCCTATGTACTCGCTACCAAAACATTTTGGCCTGTAGGAGATGGTCCAAATGACAGAGGTTTATCAAGAAAGCACATTATTGAGCAGTGTAATGCGAGCCTTAAACGGCTAAATACGGATTACGTTGACATATTCTACTGCCACCGTTATGATCCGGAAACACCGCTGGATGAAACTATGAGAGCTCTTGATGACCTTGTACGCCAGGGAAAAGTGCTTTATATAGGTATAAGTGAATGGAACGAAACACAGACCCTTGATGGTGTCTACATGGCAAGAGAGCTTAATCTCAATCCGATAGCTGTAAACCAGCCTGTTTACAATATGTTAAACCGCTATATAGAAGACGGAGTTATGCAAGTGTGTGACAGGGAAGGTATAGGTCTTGCTGTTTTCAGTCCTATAGCTCAGGGAGTATTGACCGGGAAATACAAAAAGGGTCAGAAACCCCCTGAAGGAAGCAGGGCAACAGATGAAAAGACAAGCCACTTTATTAATCGATACCTTACTGACGAAAACCTGGATAAGGTAGAGATGCTGAAATCAATAGCAGAAAACCACGGCATCACCCTTGCACAGCTTGCACTTGCATGGATTCTTCAGCATAGAGAAATAAGCAGCGTAATTATAGGATCATCCAAACCTGAGCAGATAGATGAAAATGTAAAAGCCGTCGGTGTGAAACTTGACAACGACACCATGAAAGAGATTAACGGCATTTTAAATGGTTAACTACCCATATTTTGACAAATACACGACCTGTAAATTGTAAGAGATCTACCACTAAGGTTCTGTACATTTAGGTATAAATAACCGGTTACTTGCCAGAATTACGTATTCCGTCTTATCCGGGTTCTTCCACTATTTTGGTTAATTGATAGATAAATGCATTTTTGAACATTGGCAATATCACAAAATAATTCAACAGATATTACGGAAGAACCCGGATGTCACCGTTTACAATCTTCAATAATATTAGAATCAATATCTTCTATCTTTTCTCTTTTAGCTTACTAAGGATTAATTGCTAAATAAAGTAAAATAGATAATAAAACACTTGTTAATGTTCCAATTAAATAATATTCTGCAAATTCTTGATCTTTTGAAATTCTTTCGTACCTTGCTATGGACTTTGCGGTTAGAATTAAACCAACAGCAGAATATTGACTTAAACTAATAAAAATAACAATTAATAGTCTTTCTAAAAAACCAATAATCGCACCTGTACTTTTATTATTTGCTTTATATTTAATTAATTCATTGTTTAATGAAGCATTGGTATCATCAGGTTTATATTGTGAAAAAAGCCTTATAAAAGTTATATTGCTTGGTTTATAAATGCACAACAACAATAATATCCACCTAAGAACAACTACTGCATCTAAATTTATTCTCATAAAAGCATGTCTAATTATAGGTTTTATTTCAATTGATAATCCATAATCAAAGAAAAAAATGCTAATTATGAGAATAACAATAATATGCAGAGTTTGATCAAGTAAATATATGAACCATTCTATTTGCATATATTTTTCATTATTATTTTTATAAAAATTAGACTTATTAACAAAAAATTTTATTAAATCAATAAGATAATGAGATAAATTAATCAATAAAAAATATAGAACTAAATTGGATGTAACTTCTATAAATAACAATAATATTATAAAGGGAAATGAGTATTTTACTAAGTGTAAAATTAATTGGCTAAATTTTTTATATTCACTCTTAATTATTTTATTTGATTGAAAATAATAGTCTCCTAAAACATGTCCAATTAGAGATATAATTATAATATTACTTAGTATAATTAACACCCCACTCTTCTACTATTACTTTATTAATGATTTCCTGTGCATTAATATAATCATAATACCCTGCACTTTTAAATCTACGCTGAACACTCGATTGTGCTAAGTTAAATTTTTTTGCTAGTTCTCGTTGATTTTGTTTAAATAACATGTCCTCCTTAATAAGATCACGTTGCTTATTTGTCCATTTGCTTTCTATAAAAGAGCATAAACATAGGTTGCTATTAATGAGATTTAGTATTGAAGTTTTGCCTTCAGCATAAATTTTTATGTTTGTGCTATCGCTCATTTTTCCTTTTTCATTTAGCCTAATTTCATCTATCATTTTTCTTGCATAATGGTATGCTGGACCATCTGCTCCTATTGCCATTTTTTTGTCGATTTCTGTATCAATGTTGCCAATTCCTATTCCAATCCGAATTCTTATAGGATATATCTTAATTTTTATTTCATTTATTATGTCAAGAAGAACATGAGGTCTTGATAATAAGCCTTGAAACTCGTCACCTATTGTAACAATAAAATTAGCTGAAATTTCATCTGCATATTTCAAATTTATCTGATTTAATATTGTTTTTAACTTATTCTGAATTTCAGCACGATTTTTTAGCTGTTTTGAACCTATGATATCACCAATTATGGCAAAATACAAATTAACGCCTCCTAATACATCGAATACATAGATACTAGCACAACTAATACATAAAATCAACATTAATGATGCGGTATTAACCGCATCATTAATAATGATGCGGTATTAACTGCATCATTATAGCAAAACGAAAATAGAGAATCTGTTGTACAGTCCCATGGCCGTTTCCGGTGCCTGTAGCTGC
>CAZEYH010000255.1:0-4641 GCA_964515895.1 uncultured Clostridiaceae bacterium
CGCTTCCAACAAACAAAGTACCTACATCTTTGCCCTCAAGTATATCCATTATAACAGAAGGTTCACTACCATCGGCTAGAACCATATCTATACCTTCTGAAGTTACAATTTTTGCAGCTGTGAGCTTTGTAACCATACCACCTGTCCCTTGTTTTGAGCCCACTCCTCCAGCACAGCTTTCTATTTCGGCCGTTATTTCTTTAATAATTGATAACTTTTTGGAGCATAAATTTTCCCTGGGATCACAATCATAAAATCCATCTATATCCGAGAGTATTATAAGTAAATCTGCTGAAATCAATTTTGCTACAATAGCAGACAGAGTATCATTATCACCGAATACCATATTTTCTCCGTTCTCGCCTTCCAATTCTTTTACACAAACTGAGTCATTCTCATTAACAATTGGAACTATCTCTTTTTCCAATAATGTTTCAAAAGTATTAATAACGTTATTTCTCCTATATTCATCTTCAACAATATCCCTGGTCAAAAGAATCTGTCCTACAATATGGCCATATTCCGAGAAAAATTTACTATAAATATGCATGAGTTCACATTGACCTACAGCAGCTACAGCTTGCTTTTGACGAATTGTCTTTGGCCTTTCTTTAAGCTTCAACTTGCCAACACCAACACCAATAGCGCCGGATGTTACTAAAACAACATCCTTTCCTTGATTAACCAAATCCGAAAGTACCATTGACAATTTATCTATCCTCGAGAGATTAATTTTTCCATTATTATAAGTTAAAGTAGAAGTTCCTACTTTAACAACCACTCTTTTTGCTTTTTTCAAATGCATGCGGGAATTAGCATTTTTGGTATAGTTATTATCATTTAATTTATTTATACTCATATTTCTACTCCATTATACTTTCGCAATTATTGCGTACATTATATTTTTTATTTACATTCCATCAATTTCAATATCTCCCCAAGCACCTATACTGTCTCCGACAATCACTAATATACCCTCTATTCCCTCAATTTTGGATGCAAACTCCATTGCTTTTTCTATATCGGAAACACTTTTTACCCTGTTTCCTACTGCAGTGGCTGCAGCATCCGCAAGAAAGGCATCTTTTGAGATAACAACTGCTGCATCTGCCTTCCCGAAACTTAAAGCATGCCCAACTGTTCCCGAAGAAGTACAAATTCCCAATGGAGTTTTCTCAGGATATATTTTTAACGCAATTTTTTCGTTCAAAGAAGAATTGCCTGCATACACTCCTACCCTTCTTAAACTATTTGTCTTTATATATAAATCTCCACCATTTTCAATAATTACTTCATCAGAGTATTTTAAAAGTTCTCCTCCTACCATCTCACTTATTGCACCTGCAACAGCAGCCATTGGGCCAACTCCTACCTTTTGAGAAGCACTAGCCATTCTCCCTACAATAGGTGAAACATCTTTAGCTAGAGCCTCTTCCTTAATTTTGATAGGTTCAAGGCTTCTCAAAAACTCCGGATTTAATTTAATATAATCCTCGATTTGCTTTCTATATTTCATAACACTTGCCAGGGCTTCCTTATAAAGATTCTTTGATGCTCCTATTCTTAAATCCGTCTCATAAACACAAACATCAAAAAACTGAAGGTTTGCTCCTTTAAACAAGTTCCTGTAAAAGCGTTCCTGATACATAATCCTCACTCATCTATAAAAATACCCCAACTAACTTTGTCCTCCGTTTTTTATACACATTACCCTCAAAGGACATGCTTTAACGCATAATTCACACATAAGACATTTTTCCCTGTCAAAGGTAAGACGCCAATCGGTTTTATCCATCTGTAAAGCACCTGATGGACATACAGCAGTACATGCGCCACAATGGACACAACTTTCTTCCTGCCATATAATGGTCTTAGAAAATATTTCATACTCAGCGCCTGCTTTTTTCACGAACTCCAGTCCAGCTTCAATATCATTTTCTTCCCCTTCAATATCTGCAATTAACTTACCAACTTTATTGAGACTAACATCTGCACTTAAAATATTAACCATAAGGTTATAATCTTTTATAAGATGATATGTCACCGGCATGGTAATGATATTTGCAGGAAAATACATTGTAACTTTAATCTTCTTCATTTCCATTCTCCCTAATTTCCAATTTATTTACAATATTTTTCTTTGGCAAAGATGCCACAGGTTCTGTCATCACAAACTCTTTATTAATAATACTTTGCTTTAGAAGTTCTGCAATTTCCCTTGCCTTCCTAATACTTGATAATGGAGCAGTAGGAACTGTTTTTCCATTTAATTGTATATTACCGCTCATTAATTCCTCATATGAAACTTTTTTCAGTGCGGGTTTCGGCCCTGATGATACACTATAATCAAATACACTGGTAAATATATCCTTATTTCTTACAGCAGTTTTTTCAACCATTTCTTCATCAAGTATTGGTATTGGAATACCTACACCTACAAACATAGTAACTCCATACTGCTGGAATATTGCAGCTCTAATAAACCTTGTATCCATCTGCTTAATATCCCCTATAAGTGCCAGTGTACCTGCACCGCTTAAAGGAACACTGTTATCCCCTCTTTCTTGTTCCGGATTATGTTGAGTGCCTTCCCATGCTACATAACCCTGGGCACCACCAATAAAAACTCTTGTACCTATACCAATAGTTCTATATAATGGGTCGTTTAAAAGAGGGCTCAATTGTCCTGAAGTAGAATAGGTTACATTATTACAGCAAGGCAATAACGTGCCCATATAAGTATACATAATTTTTTCGGAGGAATTAGTAGCTGCACCATAGTTTTGGTATGCATTTCTTGGATTAAACATATATGCTTGATTAATGTTATATTTGTTTATATAAGTGGATATTTTCTTTCTGGGATAGCAATGGGTACCATAGGATTCAGCATATAGATTTATGTCTTTACCCGCAATTAACTCCTCAATAACATGGGCACCTCCATAATCCATTCCTTTGGATTTAGAAAGCTCGGTTGCTCCCAAATATGCATCAACAGCAGCTATACCTGCATAAGCAGGAACATCGTTCAACCATACTTTGCTCATTCTTATAGGCGGATCAGAATGACCAAAGTTAATAAACATTCCACTTGAACACATAGGTCCGAATGTGCCAGTTGTAACTACATCCACTTCTTTAGCTGTTTGCTTTACGCCTTTCTCAGCAACTATATCGATTATCTCTTCAGCAGTAACAACAACAGCCTTTCCTGTTTTAATTTTTTCATTAATCTCTTCAAAACTCTTATAACTCATACTTTACCTCGTCCCTTTACAATAATATTATAAAAGCCTGATAGGCATCAAATTACTACACATCAATGCATTCTCCGCTTCTATGACATTCAATTATCAATAGTATTTTATATTTATAAAATTTATAAAACCTTTCGTTCATTTCAAATTACAATAATTTTCTATATACTTAATATAATAACCTATATAAAAAATATAGATAATATGACCTTAATTCTATATTATAGGGGTATATTCTATTAATTTCAACATTTTTGTGAAATTTCTCAATATATTCTGCCTATTAAGGCCTATTAAGATATTTTGTTGAATAAATTCATTATATAATAATTAAATATGCTTTTCAAACACTTTTCAAATGCTTTTCAATTTTAGGCATTTTCTGCGCATGATACAAAGTAACCTTAATACTATCGGTCACGTAAAATGGAGTATAAGATGCGAGATATGAAATATGGAAATTAATCAGGTTGGTGGTATATAATGGATAACAGTAAATACCTTCAGAGTATAGCAAATGGTATTTATGCTGCAGATAAAGTCCGTAATTTACTAGAGATATCAAATGTAAGAAGCAACACTCCATCAGGAATGTTGGCACATAGAATATCTGTTTTAGGAGAAATTGTTAAGGTAATTGCAGACTACTTACCAGCTGAAAATAGCTACCGTGGAAGTAATATACAAGATATAGTTAACAAAAGTACCACATATGGTAATACTTATAGTCAGCTAAAACAACATCTATTTCATGCAAAGGAAGGAAGGTTAAAACAAGGGCAGCTTATAGAAACTCTCGCAATAGTTAGGCCATTGTTGAAAGATGAGCCTGGAATTACTGTTGATAAAGTGTTAAAAATTTATGAAATAATTAAAGCATAGTATTAACATACACAATTTTTCACTCAAATTATGTGCACCCTTGTCCTTGTGCTAATCAACATATTATGATTACTACCCAGAAAGCCATTTCATGACTTTCTGGGTAATAACCATATTATACTAACTATCATATTTCTTACATAATTCGTGTATTTTCAGGTGTCATACTACAAATCAAAAGCCTTTATCTCATAACCTTCAGCTCTTATATCTTTAATAATCCTATCTAGTGCATCAGCATTATCCTTTGACACTGCATGAAGGAGTAAAACAGCACCGTTGTGCAGATTTTCCATAACCTTATCATAGGCATAATCAGCTCCCCTTATCTTATCTGCATACCAATCATCATAAGCAAAACTCCAAAATACTGTCTTATAACCAAGTTGCTGGGCTGCTGCTAGTACCCTTTCACTATACTCCCCTGCAGGAGGTCTCATATATTTAAAACCAACTTGAAATTGCTCATAAAATTCCTTTTCTAAACCAAGTAGCTCAT
>CAZEYH010000256.1:0-4624 GCA_964515895.1 uncultured Clostridiaceae bacterium
CATCTGAGACTGGTTTACTATCGCATTATACCTCATAAGAGCCTCTCTATCACAGGGGTGTGTATTTAGATATAACTGAAGGTCCACAGCCATAAAATCTAAGGCCATTAATTTTTTCAAAAGTTCTTGTTTATTAAGATTCTTAATCATCTTTAACTTCCTCCCTAACCTGAATTATTTTAGGCATTGGCATATGCGTTTGCATAGGCATTTGTACTTTTACCATTTCTTTATGAATATAAGGTTCATAAAGCTCAGGAAAAGCTGTTCCTTTTTTTAACCCTTCTTCAGGAGAGAAAATAGTACAAAATTTTTGAAATGGGACATAAGCTCTTGCAAGCTTTAAATTTCTTAAAACTGTTTCCTGTGGAATGCATGGCTGTGGAGGACATAATTTGTTAACATTATAATAACCTTCTTGCATCCATGGCATCATGGGTGCATTTGTCTCTACAGAATAACCAGTTTTCATAACAATATAAACCTCCCTATACAATATTGTTGTAAAGCATAAGCAATAAAAATATTTCACACTATACATAATATTCGGGTTATGTAAATTTGCTACCAATTTAAACAAATACACTTTAAATGTCCTCATAAATTAACTGAAATTTCACTAATATCCTTGACTTAAGATTGAATGGTTGGTAAAATATATTTGGTTATTAAGGATAGAACCATTTGCTCTGTTACCGGAATTCTCCGCCCGATTACATAGCTAATGGGGATAATGAAAAGGAGGTTTAAAAATGCAGAAGGAATTAAAACTGGAAATAATTAACACATACAGACTTCATGAAAATGATACAGGTTCCCCTGAAGTGCAGATTGCTCTTCTAACAGAGAGAATAAATCATTTAAATGAACATCTGAAAATTCACAAAAAAGATCATCACTCAAGAAGAGGACTTTTGAAGATGGTAGGACAAAGAAGAGGTCTTCTAAATTACCTGCAAAAAACTGATGTTGAGCGTTACCGTGCAATTATTGAAAAATTAAATCTTAGAAAATAAAAAATAATGAGCGGTATACCGCTCATTATTTTTATAATATTAATTTTTTAAGAATATTTGCAAATAATATAATTAAAGCTACAGATAATATATTAATATATGGCAGAAACAGGGAACAGAGACCAGAGACCAGATATAAGAGAGCAGTAAAGGTAAAAAGAATAGGGATCTGATTTTTGGTGTCCGTTTTCTGTTATCTGCCATTAAAGCATATTCTGTGAAGCAATTTACTAAAGGAGGCAATATTAAATAATGTACAAAGTTTTTAAAATGGAGTTGGCAGGAAGAGACCTTGTGATTGAAACGGGCAAGTATGCACAACTTGCAAATGGAGCTGTGTTAGTGCGATACGGAGACACAGTTATTCTTTCTACTGCTACAGCATCAACTGAACCGAGAGAAGGGATAGATTTTTTTCCTTTAAGCGTTGACTATGAGGAAAGACTATATGCAGTAGGTAAAATTCCGGGAGGTTTCATAAAAAGAGAAGGAAAACCTTCTGAAAAAGCTATACTAACATCAAGGGTTATAGACCGTCCCATCAGACCACTATTTCCTAAAGATTTAAGAAATGATGTATCAGTTGTTAATACTGTACTTTCTGTCGATCAGAATAATTCACCTGAAATTGCAGCAATGATAGGCACATCGGCAGCTATTTCTATTTCTGACATACCTTTTAACGGGCCAATAGGTGGTGTTGTGATAGGACTAATAGACGATGAAATTATAATAAATCCGGATGCTAAAGAAAGAGAAAAAAGCCAGATGTATGTGACTCTTGCTGGTACTAAAGATAAAATCACAATGATTGAAGCAGAAGCTAAAGAAGTTCCGGAAGACATTATGCTTAATGCTATAATGAAAGGGCATGAAGAGATTAAGAAAATTGTTGAATTTATCCGGGAAATTGTTGCAGAAGTAGGAAAACCTAAGTTTGAATACCAATCTTTTGAGGTGCCGGAAGAAATATTTGAAGCTGTAGAAAATTACGCCTATGCTGATATCAAGGAATCTTTACTCTCAGCAGACAAGCAAGTTAGAGAAGAAAATGTTTCTAAACTGAAAGAAGAAACAATAGAACATTTTTCTGAAATTTATCCCGAAATGGAATCTGTTATTTCGGAAGCAATATATAAACTCGAAAGAAAGATAGTTAGAGAATTAATATTAAAAGAAGGCAAAAGAGTTGATGGAAGAAAGTTGGATGAAATTAGGCCTTTATACTCAGAAGTAGGATTATTGCCTAGAACACATGGTTCAGGTTTCTTCCAAAGAGGGCAGACTCAAGTGCTTACAACCTTAACTCTTGGCGCATTAGGAGAAGTCCAGGTTCTTGACGGAGTTGATCTTGAAGAAGAAAAAAGATATATGCACCATTATAATTTCCCATCTTACAGTGTAGGAGAAGCAAGGCCACCTAGAGGGCCGGGTCGGAGAGAAATCGGCCATGGGGCATTAGCTGAAAAAGCATTAGAACCGGTAATACCAAATGAAGTGGAATTTCCTTATGCTATCAGATTAGTATCTGAAGTTCTTATGTCCAATGGTTCAACTTCCCAGGCTAGTGTTTGCGGAAGCACTCTGGCATTAATGGATGCAGGTGTACCAATAAAAGCTCCTGTTGCCGGAATCTCAGCTGGATTAATAACTAATGAAGGTGAGCCTGATAATTTTATAATAATTATGGATATTCAGGGTATAGAGGATTTTTATGGCGATATGGACTTCAAGGTAGCGGGTACAAAAAAAGGCATAACAGCTATTCAAGTGGATATTAAGATTGATGGACTTACAGAAGAAATAATAAAACAAGCTTTTGAAGTGACCAGAAAAGGTAGATATCAAATACTTGATGAGGTTATACTAAAAACAATCCCGGAACCCAAAAAAGACCTTTCAATTTATGCACCAAAGATATTAACAACTAATATTGACCCGGAGAAAGTAAGGGATGTTATTGGACCCGGTGGAAAAATGATAAAGAAGATTATTGCCGATACAGGCGTAAAGATTGACATAGAAGATGATGGGAGAGTTTTTGTAGCTACTCCGGATCTTGATTCGGGCGAAAAAGCAATAAAAATCATCGAAGGACTAGGAAAGGAAGTAGAAGTTGGAGAGGTATATTTAGGAAAAGTAATGAGAATTTTACCCTTTGGCGCTTTTGTTGAGTTTCTACCGGGTAAAGAAGGATTAGTTCATATTTCTAAACTTGATAAAAAGAGAGTTGCTAAAGTTGAGGATGTTGTAAACATTGGAGATAAGATACCGGTAAAAGTAATTGAAGTAGATAGACAAGGTAGGATAAACCTATCACGTAAAGACGCATTATTTGATGAAAAACGTAAGGGTACGGAGGGCAAATGCTAAAAAAATTTACACTAGACAATGGAATTAGAGTTGTTTGTGAAAAAATACCATATTTAAAATCTTTATCTATTGGACTTTGGGTTGGAACAGGTTCAAGAAATGAAGACTCTATGAATAATGGGATATCCCATTTTATTGAGCACATGCTTTTTAAGGGAACAAAAAAAAGAACTGCAAAGGATATTGCTTCTTCTATTGATAATATAGGTGGACAGCTAAATGCATTTACAGGGAAAGAGTATACATGTTATTATACAAAAACTCTAGATTCACATATTGAAATAGCTTTAGATTTACTATGGGACATGTATTTTAATTCATTATTTAATGATAATGATATTAATCTTGAAAAACATGTCATAACAGAAGAAATAAATATGTATGAAGATACTCCGGAAGAGCTCGTGCATGATGTGCTATCTGAAACAGTTTGGAATGGGAATCCCCTTGGTTATCCAATTCTTGGATCATACGACAGCTTGAAAAGAATAGACAGAAATATGATACACAACTATATGTATTATAATTATGTTCCAAACAATACAGTAATTGCAGTTGCAGGTAATTTTGAAGAAAATGAGTTACTTGATTTAATTAGTAAATACTTTGGTGCTTGGAAAATCGAGCATCAAAAAAAATCTTTATGTAATCCGGTAAAATTTAAATCGGATTTTAAACTTAAGAAGAAAGATACTGAACAAGTTCATTTATGTGTAGGTTTTGAAGGTATTCAACATGGAGATGATGATATTTATCCTCTTCTAATTGTAAATAATATATTTGGCGGAGCTATGAGCTCAAGGTTGTTTCAAAAGATTAGAGAAGAGAAGGGATTAGTGTATTCAATTTACTCATATCCTTCTTCTTATAAAAACACCGGCTTATTTACTATATATGCAGGTATGAATCCTGAACAGATTGAACTTGTAGTTAAGTTGATAATGGAAGAAGTCAATACACTTACAACAAAAGGTATTGACCGGTCAGAATTAAGCAAATCGAAAGAACAGCTAAAAGGTAATTATATGTTAGGACTTGAAAGCACCAACAGCAGAATGAATAGTATTGGTAGATCCGAACTTCTCCTTGGGTATATACTTACACCTGAAGAGATACTTGAAAAGATCAACCAAGTAAATATGGATTCTGTAAACAAAGTAATAAAAAATGTATTTAATATAGACAAAGTAAGCCTTGCAGCAGTAGGTGGGTTTAAAAAAGATATTGATTTAAAA
>CAZEYH010000257.1:0-2559 GCA_964515895.1 uncultured Clostridiaceae bacterium
TAGAAGATGTTATTGGAGCAGTTAGCATACCTAGCATTTCTGTTTGTTCGGAGGGTAAATACCCATTCGGTCAAGCTTGCGCGAGGATGCTGGATTATATGGAGACTTGTGTTAAAAAATACGGTTTCAACTATACTAACCACGAGTACTACTGCGGCACCAGCTTGATCAAAGGAACCAATGAAAAAGGTGAAATCGGTATGTTTGGACATACTGATGTAGTTGAAGCCGGTGAAGGCTGGACTGTGGAACCATTTTGTGGTCAGGAAAAAGACGGCTATATCGTTGGCCGTGGCAGTAATGACAATAAGGGATCTACGTTTGCCTGTATTTATGCGATGCGCTTTTTTAAGGAAAATAATATTCATCTTAAGAATAATATCCGGTTGCTGTACGGTTGCAACGAGGAAGCCGGTATGGAAGACATTAAGTATTACGGCAAAAAATACGGATTTCCTACGCTTACCATAGTTCCTGATTCATGGTTTCCTATCAGTATGTCAGAAAAAGGTGTAATAAATCTTATTGTTGATGCACTTGTCAACAATGGAAATCTCCTTCAGTTTCAAGCCGGTACGAATGGAATTACGATTCCTAATAAAGCTGTCTGCGTTATTTCCGGGTATACACTGGAACAGGTTCAGAAAGCCGCAAAGGCTTATCCAAATATCCATCCTTCGGCACACAAAAACGGAGTCCTGATTACGGCAACCGGAATTGCAAAACATGCAGCATTCCCTGAAGGTTCAGTGAATGCCATTAGTGTGATGGCATCTTTCCTGTTGGCAGAAGGGCTTGTATCTGGTGATGCCAAGATGGTTTTGGAGTTCATCGCCGAAAGCCTGTCAGACTATGAAGGAAAAGCTTTGAATATCGATTTTCACGATGATTTAGCAGGAAAAACCAGTCACACGATTGCGATGATAGAGTTAATAAATCAAAAGATGGAAATCCACTTCAATGTTCGTTATCCGGCTTCACCATCCATTGACGGGGATATGTTCTATGAAAAATTCATGAGCTATTTCGATAAACCGTTTTTGACCAAAGTATCATCCAAACACTGCCGTCCCCATGCTGTCGACATAAATCATCCTGTGGTTAATATTTTTTGTGATGTTTCCAGTGAAATCCTGGGCCAACCGCTGAAACCTTTTGCACAAGCCGGTGGCACTTACACATGCGTGACTCCGAACTCCTTTGCTGCCGGGGCTGCTGTCCATGGATGGGAACAACAGCTTTTCAAACAAGAAGGGCACGGTGGTGCTCATCAGCCGGATGAGTGCATGGAGATAGAGGTCCTGCTCAATGGTATCAGGATTTATATCCTAGCACTTCTAGCTATAGATGAATGGCTGGATAATCAAATGCCATAATAACGACGCACAACATGTTATTACATGTTGCTAATAGAATGATCTCGAAAAAAATTAATAATTGGGAAGTTAAGTATTTTAATACTAGCAAATACTTAAACGTTATATTCGAGTCTGTTCAAACAAAATTGCTGTATTTATGAGGATAGGCGGAAAAAAAGACAGATCATGGATAATAAACGGTAATGTATACGCTAATGTATACGGTAATGAATAATTTAAAAATTGAAGTAAATATTTGAAGAATGTTAAAGGTGTGAGAAAAATCTTAAACTATGCGAGAAATCTCAACCTTTAAACATAGACATCGAAGGCTCTTAGAGTTTTCGAGAACAATAAAAAATAGTAATTTAGGAGGTTTTAAAATGAAGAAAAAAATTTGCATACTACTAGTACTTTTGCTCGTAGTAACAACTCTTGGAGCTTGTAATAAGACAGAGACTCCGACAGATAATCCCAAAACATCATCCACTGATGAGAATACCACCGCTGACACAACCCCCATCAAGGTTGCTGTTGTTGGTCCTCTAACCGGTAACTATGCTGAATATGGTATTGGTTTTAAAACAGCCAGTGAGATTATGGTTGACAAGTGGAACAAAGATGGTGGCATTAATGGAAGACCTATTGAGTTGCTTGTTCATGATGAAAAGAGCTCCACTGAAGAAGGTCTGGCTATTGCTCAGCTCCTCTGCGGTGAAGACAACTTCTACGGCATTGTTGGTCATTTCTCTGCCTCTATGGCTGTAGGTGGGGTATACACAGAGGAAAGAATCCCCATGATTTCTGCTTCTTCCTCATCTGCCGGTTTCACCGGACAGGGTGACTGCTGTTTCCGCTTGAATGCAACTATCGAAACAGAGACAATTGGTATGCTGGATTGTGCATTGAGCGCAGGCAAAACCAAATTGGGCGTTGTTTATCTGAACAATGACTGGGGCAGAGGCGCTTATAAGACTCTGCAGGACTTATTGGCTAAAAGGGCTGACGAAGGTTGGGAAGTTGTTGACGCTGAAGAAATCGCCGGTGGTGACATGGACTACAATGCAGTCATCAGTAACCTAAATGCTGCTGGTGCTGAAACTGCCATTATGTTCTGTTATTACGACTCTGTTGTTCCTTTTACCATCAAGGCTCGCACTGTTATGCCTGACCTGAACATCATTTGTGGTGTTAACTGCTA
>CAZEYH010000257.1:2659-4600 GCA_964515895.1 uncultured Clostridiaceae bacterium
TTGGCAACAGTGCTGATAAAATAGATAAAAATGGCTTTTAGCCAAGAAATTTGGGGAGGGATTAAATGTTTGTCGAACAACTAATTAACGGTATTGCCATTGGTATGATTTATGCCTTGGTTGCGGTTGGATACTCATTGGTATTTGGCGTTATGAGATTGGTTAACTTTACTCATAGTTCACTTTATACTCTGGGAGCCTTCATGGTCTATGTGGGTGTTGAATACCTACATCTTAATATCTTTTTTGCTATTTTGTTTGGTATGGTTATAGCTGGTTGCACAGGTATATTAATCGATAAACTGGGTCTGGAACCTCTGATAAACAAGGGTGCGTCTAAGATTTCTACAATGATTACTACCATTGGACTTTCTTATGTTATCGTCAATTGTCTGAATATCGCCTTCGGTAGTCAGATCATACGCTTTCCGGACCTGTTTAATTATGGTACATTCCGGTTTTTAGGTGCAACAATTGCATGGCAGCAGGTGATTATTGGCACAGTAGCATTGATTCTGCTTGTAGTCTTGTCCCTATTTATCAATAAGACTCGCATCGGTCTTGCTATGCGGGCTGTACAGCAGGAGTCCACTGCTGCTGCTATTAATGGCGTCAACGTCAATAGGATTATTAGCTTTGTATTCTTCTTAGGTGGTGCTTCAGCTTCAATCGCCAGCACACTGATTGCTTCGTACAACCAGTATATCCGTTCTTCAATGGGCGATATTATTGGTCTTAAGGCATTTTCTGCTGCTGTTCTCGGTGGAATTGGCTCTTTGCCCGGTGCTGTTCTCGGTGGGTTGATTATTGGTGTTTCCGAGAGTATGGCTGTTTTTAAGCTAGGGGGCAGCTACATCGATATGGTAGCATTTTCACTTTTGTTCCTAATATTACTTATTAGACCACATGGAATATTAGGTCGGAAAGGAAATATAAAGGTGTAACGAATATGAAAAAAGTAAATGAATCTTTATATGCAAAAATTGTTATTAAAATTGGACAATTGTGGGATAATCCCATTGCTAAAGGTATAATTCTTTTCCTGATGGCGGTACTTGTCTATTTCCTACCTAGTAGGGTACCGCTTTATATCCAGAGGATTGCCATTATGATTGGATTCTACATGGTGCTTGGGCTTTCCCTGAACTTTACCAGTGGTTATCTTGGTCAGGTTTCGCTAGGTCATGCTGCTTTTTATGCCATTGGTGCATATACCACTGTACTGCTAACCACTTATCGTGGAACTAACTATGTTGTAGCTGTCATCCTGGGTGCTTGTTTAGCCGGTGTGTTTGGTGCACTGCTGGCCTTATCCACAATGCGTCTTTCGGGTACTTATGTTGTCATTGTTACGATGGCATTCTTCTATGTGATTTCTTCTATAATTCTGAATTGGGAGAGCGTTACCCGAGGTGCTGTTGGTATTTATAATATCCCCGCTCCGGTAATATTTGGGCAAAAGCTCACTTTGAAAAACGGCGGCATTTTCTATCTCATTATGTTCTATGTTGCTTTGACAGTTTTGGTGACTAAGTTGATTATCAACAGTAAAATCGGTCGTGCCATTAAAGCCATCCGTGATGATGAATTGGTAGCCGTCATGATGGGAATCAATATCAAAAAGTACAAGGTAATTGCCTATATTCTATGTGCTTTCTTTGCAGGTCTGGCAGGTACCCTTTATGGACCATTCATTGGTTATATAAACAATGCAACTTTTAACTATGATATATGCATGAGCTCTCTAGTCATCATAATACTCGGAGGAATAGGCCAGATTAAGGGCGCACTTATAGGTTCGATCATTATTACTCCTCTAGGCGAATTGCTGAGAGGCTTAACTACTGTCATGAAGAGTCTTCCCGCTTGGATGCAGATTTCTCAGCCGGAACAGTGGAGATTTGTTATCTATGGTCTAATTATGGTGTTGATGATGCGTTT
>CAZEYH010000258.1:0-4592 GCA_964515895.1 uncultured Clostridiaceae bacterium
TTACAAACTCATCTGCTATTTCTGATATATGAACCAAACCTATCTTTCCATCAGGCAATCTAACAAAGGCACCAAAATTTGTTATTCCTGTAACCTTTCCCTCAATTACCTTTCCTACTTCCATTAGCATAGAATAATTGCTCCTCCTTAAATTATGAGATAACTACTTGATATTATGTACATGTAGTTACCTTTTTTATATTATATTTAATAACTAACTTTTCTACTCTAATTTTATTAACTATGCAACTATAATCATTATTAAAATATCGAAAATCCTTTCTTTCTCCGAGACAAGCAACAGAGGTTTCGTGATTATTTACATAAAATTTTTCTACTACTTGCCACTGCCAATTGCTATGCAAAGCTTATTTTTAGTACTTTTAGCAATTAGAATTATATAGTATTGCCTATTATTAGTCAAGCATTATAAGACCCTTTTTCAACGCAATTTTTACCATTCCTATATATATATTTAATCCTATATAATATTTATTGATTTAAATTTAATTTATATCAATAAATATTTTCTCTCCGGGTTTTACCATTCCAAGTTTTTCTCTGGCTACTTTTTCAATATATTCATCTGTATCTAATATTTCCTTCTGTCTTTTGAGATCCTCATTTATTTCTATCTCTTCTTCTACTTTTTCCTGTATATTTTTCATTGCCTCTTCTTTAATATCTAATATCTTCTGCTGCTCTACAATAATAAATAAAAAATATACTATAAAGGCTATTAGGATCAACAATCCCCATTTGGAGCCTTTTTTCCTGTTCATTTTATACCCTCCCAAATTATGTCATACCCCATTAGTTTTCGATGAGTTTTACACTACCAAGAATACCAATCCTATACCTATTCTATATGTATATTCTATATACAATTTTAAATTCCTTCTTATTTATACCTTTTTTCTAGCATTTTAAACTTTTTTTCTTGCATTTTTAGTTATTCTATGCCATAATGCCACTTTAGAAATACTTACCTTTACAGTTCCTCTGGCAGACCTATAAAACTTTTTGGCAGGTTTAGCAACTATTTTTACAGGTATCATCGCAACTTTAAAGATAATCCTTACTGGATATGTAAGTATAGATATAATGAATTTAATCATTTTCCATGCTAAATTTAGAATTGCCACAGAAAATTTAACTACAATTTTACTAAGTAGAAGCATATATATTATTACACCTATAATTGCTCCTGTTAAAATGTAGCATCTGAATTCTCCATCGTTAAAATAATAGACATGTATAAAAATAAAGATTGCTATTATAATCCAGAATAATAAGTCTTCTATATATACAAAAAATACTCCTGTTTTTATAACCCTTCTTTTTATCCTGAAAATATCGTATATGAATCCAATAAACATACCAATTAGTACAGAATATAAGAAAATATATGCTTGAGTGCTAACAGATGTAGGCAATACAATATTCACCAGCCTTATCTTAACATTTTGTTAAAAAAGCCAAACCCTTTTGACTTTGAGCTATCTCTATCACTGTACTCACAACTAATAATATCACCTTCGATATTTAACTCTGAGCTATCTAGATTTAGTTTACTGATATGTAAATCCTCTCCATGTACAATCAAAATACCCATCTCAGTGTCTACTACAACACATTCATCGTTAAAGCTTTCAACATCAATAATTCCTGAGACACTTAGTTTTTGTCTGTTTTCAAGTATTAAATTTTGAGTCTTCGATTTCATGATTTTTTTTTCTTCTGCCATTTCAATCCTCCCTATCCTAATCTAATAATCTCGTAGTTTGTGTAGTTTTTTCTCCGGTAACACCTTTCTTGATTCCTGATGCCTCCATTAATTTTTTATTTGAACCCAATAAATTTATATGCATGTACAAACAAAAAAATTACTCCTTTTGAAGGAGTAAATATTTAATCAGATTTCACTTCATTGATCCAATTTTACTGCAAAAATGGATGTAGTTTGCAGATATGTTAATACTAAATGAATTTTATACTACAATTAATTAATTATTCTGATCAACTGTGCTGCGTCTGCTTTAGATACATTTTCAGTTATAGAAACTACTTCAATTTTAGTGCTTTTGTTACCAAAACCTATTTCGATTACATCACCGATCTTAACTTCTGTAGAAGGCTTTGCTGTTTTGCCGTTAATCTTAACTTTACCTGATTCACATGCCTCATTTGCAAGAGTACGCCTTTTTATAACTCTAGATACTTTTAGAAACTTATCAATTCTCATTTAGTCACCCCCAAATTTCTACACTACCAATTTTAGCAAAAAAAGCTTCAATCTCTTAAATTTCAATTGAAGCTTTTTCAATTATAACTTATAGTTCTTATGCAAATATTTAGATTTCCGTACAAAAAACTGAAATCCCTACCTATTGACCTTATCTTTTAAAGCTTTGCCGGCCCTAAAAACTGGTACCCTTGTTGCCTCAATAGTAATCTCTTCTCTTGTTTGTGGATTTATCCCTTTCCTAGCCGCCCTATCTCTCACTTCAAATGATCCAAATCCCACAAGTTGCACCTTTTCCCCATTGACAAGAGTTTCCTCAATACTTTCTAAAAAAGCATTCAAGAACTTTTCACAATCCTTCTTTGACATTGCACTTTTTTCAGATATGCTAGATATTAATTCTGCCTTATTCAATTTATACCCTCCTTTTTCTTAATTACTTCTAAGAATTACTTTTGTTTTCATGAAGATTTTTTTTTGCTTCATTCCATAATTTATCCATCTCTGCAAGTGTCATTTCCTCAAGTTTCCTACCATCCCTGATACCTTCCTGTTCTATATATTCAAATCTATTTATAAACTTTTCTACTGTATGCGTTAGGGCCAGTTCAGGTTGTATTTGGAGAAATCTTGCTAAATTAACTAAAGCAAAAAATACATCTCCCATTTCATCATTTATTCTTTCCACATTTTTACTGTTATATACATCCTTTAATTCTTGAATTTCCTCATAAACCTTATTAAATACGTCATCTATATTATCCCAATCAAATCCTACTTGAGCAGCTTTTTGTTGAACCTTCCAACTCCTCATTAATGCAGGAAGATTATTAGGAACCCCTTTCAAAACCTCTGTTTGAGTTGTTATCCCTTTTTCCTTCTTCTTTATATCTTCCCAATTATTTACTACTTCTTCAGGTGTATCTGCATTATCATGTCCGAATACGTGGGTATGTCTCATTATTATTTTTCTGCATATTCCTGTTACAACATCCTCTATATTAAACTGGCCCTTCTCGTCTGCTATCTGCGAATGAAATACAACCTGCAGAAGTACATCTCCCAATTCTTCACATAACCTGTCTTTATTATTTAAATCTATAGCCTCAAGTACTTCATAAGTCTCTTCAATAAGATATTTTTTTAAGCTTTCATTAGTTTGTTCTCTATCCCATGGACACCCCTTTTCACTTCTCAATAGTGCCATGATTTTTACTAAATCCTGCAAAGTATATTTATTCTTTAACAATTTTTCATCCCCTCAAAATCACATCTAGATAAGCATATTATACGCATAAACTGTGCTGAAATCAACAAGAATCATTATTAAGGGGTAAGTAATAATCCTTACCTACCCCTTTTCTGTGTTTGAATTAATTGAAGATTGTGTCTATTGTTCTATTTGCTTCCCTAAAAATCCTGCAGCTGATTCTACAAGCTTCTCTTCAATCTCTCCCATGTACATGCCAGGTTCTGTAGAAAGGAATATTACAGCACCTATTGGATCGCCTTCTGAAATAATAGGCTTTACTATTTGTGATGTATACTGTCTTTCTCCATTTTCATCAGCTGTAATTCTTATAGTTTCTTCTTCCGGAGACCTTACAATAATTGTGGATTTGTCAATAATTACCCTTTCAAGATCCTTGCTTAAGGACTTATCTACGAAATCTTTCTTTGACGCACCTGAAACAGCAATTATTGAGTCTTTATCGGTTATGCATGTTATATGGCCACTGGTCTTGTGGAGAGATTCCGCATATTGGGTTGCAAACTCACCTAATTCACCTATAGGTGAATATTTTTTAAGTATAATCTCTCCTTCTCTATCTGTAAATATCTCCAAAGGGTCTCCTTCACGGATCCTCAGTGTCCTTCTTATTTCTTTAGGTATAACAACTCTTCCAAGATCATCGATCCTTCTTACTATGCCTGTAGCCTTCAATGTAACTACCTCCTCCAAAAACTAATTTTTGATTGCATTTTTAGTATTATTTTTTTGTTGGAGTTTTATACATTTTAGGTTAATTGTGAAAATATAAAAGCAAATTAGCTTTAATAAATTCCTACTTTATAGAATTATAAACAGATTCATTTTTTACAACCCGGTATTTAGTGTCTTTCTTCCATTCTTCTATCTTTTCCATATATTTTGCAATTTTTACTGCATTTGACTTGAATTCCCAATATTCTCTTGCGCATCTTAGACTTACAGGTTCTCCCTGAGCAAACTTCTCTTCAAGTTTAATTATATGATAACCAAAATCAGTTTTAGCCATATCTATATTTCCTGGTTCCAATTTGAATGAAGTTTCTTCAAATTCAGGCATCATATTACCTTTACTGA
>CAZEYH010000259.1:0-4568 GCA_964515895.1 uncultured Clostridiaceae bacterium
TTTATGCTCAATTATTTACCCGAAGATATCCTGAAAATAATAGATTTAGATAGTCTTTCACTCGAAAAGGA
The DNA here is from genome assembly GCA_964515895.1 of uncultured Clostridiaceae bacterium. GTDB lineage: Bacteria > Bacillota > Clostridia > Acetivibrionales > DUMC01 > CAZEYH01. The sequence goes on from CAZEYH010000259.1 coordinate 72, forward strand.
CAGTTTTATAGATGAAAAATATCTCTTTAGTAAGGAGTGATGAGATCATGACAATAGCAGAACAGCTTTTCAAAGAAGGCATGGAAAAGGGCATTAGAGAAGGTATTAAAGAAGGTATGGAAGAAGGTTTGCAAAAGGGTTTGCAAAAGGGTTTGCAAAAGGGCTTGCAAAAGGGCTTGCAAAAGGGCTTGCAAGAAGGGGTTATTAAGGGAAAGAAGAAAACAGCTAAAAACTTATTAAAATTGGGACTTCCTATAGAGCAAGTAGCAAAAGCTGCAGAATTATCTGTTGAAGAAGTTGTACAGTTAAAAAGAGAAATTGAGGGAGTGTAAAAGCTCCCTAATTATTCCACTGTATCAAAAATTAATTTAACTTTAAACAAATCACCGTCCACCGTTACATCAAATTCTCCACCGCATATTTGAGTGAAATTCTTTGCTATGGCAAGGCCAAGACCGGAGCCTTCACCTGTACGGGCTTTATCACCTCTTACAAAACGTTCAAGAATCTCATCTTCACTGAAATTCATTTCATAGTTTGCAGTGTTCTTGATTATAGCAGTAGCTTTACCAAATGTGTCGAATGGGGACTGTCCTTTTTCGTTACTTTCAGTAACTAGGTCAATATATATTCTAGAACCTGTAAGGGAATATTTAAGCGTATTTGAGATGAGATTTAAGAATACTCGATAGAGTTTCTTTCCATCACTGAATATGAATACCGGCTCATCAGGCACGTTTACTTTAAAAGTAAAACCAGATTGGGATATTTCCTCATTTAAATCTACAATAGTTTGTTGGATTAGCTTCCCTAAGTCCAGTTTTTCATAATCAACTTCCATCTCCCCACTTGCAGCTTTGGATAAATCAAATAAATCCTCTATGAGAGTTTTTAACCTATCAGACTTTTGTACTAGAATTTTAAGATAATCATTGACATGTTCCGGCAACCCCTCTTCTTTTGATAATAAATCGACATAGCTAATAATTGATGTAAGAGGTGTTTTTAGATCATGAGAGACATTTGTAATAAGTTCGACTTTTGTTCGCTCACTCATGACCTTTTCATCTACAGCTTTACCAATACCATCCTGTATTCTGTTTAAGTTTTCTGCTGCAAAATATATATCAGCACCAGGGTTAAGGGCTAACTTTGTTGTTATGTCTCCATTTTTAATAGCATCAATTTGATCTATCAGCTTGCCAATATCATTTATCGCATTGGAATATCTGCGCTGATAACGGTAAATCAGATATATTCCGATTCCTGCAAATATAAATATACAATAAAAAGGGAAAGACTTCACTCTTTGTGCAGTAATGATAGTAAATATTCCTACAAGAAACACTAGCATTGTTTCTGCCCCTAGAAATGTATACAGGCGTAGAAGCATTGCTTTTTGAAAAGGCTTTTTGCTTTCTAATGCACGATATTTTTTAATAAGCGCATTGATAGAATTATAAGAGAAAAATTTTCTTTTATTAATTACCAAATCCACAAGCATTAAGTAAAACCACCAAAAGATTAACGCTAATGAAAATAGGCTCTTTAGAAGAATTAATAAACCAGGCATTGTATTCCAATTGCTATTAGCCAGCATCGGGAAAATTATTAATACAACAACTGATACTACTACCTTAGCCTCAAACCAAAATCTCCCTAAAATTTTTGCAATCTCTTTATCAAACTCTCGCTTTGTTTCTCTCTTGATTATTGAAAATACCAGTAGACCTATACCTAATAAAAATACTACCACTATAACTATAAACACAAGTTTAAAGATTTGCGAATCTCTTTTCAATTGATAAAGAGAACTCATCCTTCCAATGTCTTTTACAATATCTTTTTTTACTACAAGAAATATTCGACAGTCCTTGAGTTCAGGGATCTTGTTATTTATATTCTCATCAAAATATCCCCAATGCCGTAGATTCGAATAACCAATTTCATCATTGTGCATATCAACCTTCTTACCTGCGCTTTCTACAATATATCTTTCTCCATCAAAATAAAAATAATAATTATGGCTTTGCGGATGAGATGGAAAACCTTTTATTGAAATACCAAGATCAGTCTTATAATTTGTTAATTTCACGCCTGTTTTTAGATTTTCAGCATAATATATCAAGTTTTCCCCTTCTTTATTTAATCCTCTTTCCAGTATTTCAAGTTTTGACATGTAATTATTATAATGTGATATATAGCTACCATCAGTTGAAGTTGCGCCTTGTTCAGCTGGTTCAGTAATCTCATAGTAATCTGTAAATGAACCTTCTACCGGTAAATATTTCTTAGATAAATATTCAGTATCGGTTAAAGCTTTTACCAAACTATCAAATTTAATTGTAATGGTATGCTTAAACTGTCTTGTATCCTTTATGTCGTTCTTAAAAGCATCTTTAATAGATTCAACAGTATCAATATAACCATTGCCATCTATTACTGCAATACTGCCTAACATAATAAAGTATGGATGTTTTTCTTAAGAATTTCTTACAATTAATTTAGAAAGTAATTTATGATGATAAGGGCGCATTTTCTTTTTCTAAAGAAAATGCGCCCTTATGATAATCATTAGTTGAAACTTAATATCATTCAATGATAACTTTTTCTTGCTGAAGCCTAATCTAAAAAATAGTAGCCCTATTATTACTAGAAAAATCCCACTAAATAGGTTGATATAATTCAAACTATTCCATATGTTAGTTTTATCTACGTCTTCTACCCCAGCAATGATATTCGAAAGTCCTATAACAAATTCCGACCACATTAATGTACTCCATAAAGTATTCACTCTTTTATAATGCTTTATCTTTGAATCAGCATCTGAGTAAATATCAAATACACCATCCGAGGATTTTTTTCTAATATATATCCAACGCATATAAGAAGCTACATGCTCTATGCCACTTTCTTCTAAAAATTTAATGTCTGCTATACTCTCTGCATGGGTAGGTAGATTTTCCAGTAACTCAATTCTATAAGTATATTCATTTTGAGGTGTTTCTTCAAAAACATATCTACACCACGAATAATCTGTAAGAGCCAACCCTTTTGCTGACATTTCATTAAGCCATTTTTCTTCCTTTTCATAATCCCAAAATGCCTTCCTAACTATATATTTCATTATTCAGCACCCCCTGCAATTTTCTTACCATTCTCTAATAATTCTTCTAACCTTTTAATTTCAGCTTTAACAATAGATTTTCCCAGTTCAGTAATCTCATATTCTTTTTTACGAGAACCCTTTTCCTTTTTCAATGGCCTTATCCAATTCCTTTCTAGCAAAGTGTTAATTGCTCCATATAGTGTGCCTGCACCTAGATTAACTCGTTCATCACTTAATTCTCTTATATTCTGCATTATCCCATATCCGTGCATTGGTGAATAAAGGGATAGCAAAATATAGAATACCGCTTCAGTTAAAGCCCCAACTTCTGTGTTTTCAGCCATATAATTCACCCCCTACTATTACGGTTATAGATATATCGTCTACCGTAATAGTATTATATCGTGACACGATATAGTTGTCAATAAGATTTTTAAATTTTTAAATTGAACTAAGTTGAAAAATATTATGCCCTTTAGTAAAAATTATGCGGGGTACATTTTCTTGTAAAATTCCTATGTTTCTGTTACAATTAGAAAAAGAGATATAAAGTGGTGATGACATGGAACAACAAATTTTAAGTATAGATGAAATAAAAACAATGCTATTTCCAATATTTGAAATGGCACCTGTTTATCGTGCTATACTTTTTGGTTCTTATGCAAAAGGTAATCCGACCAACAAAAGTGATATAGATATTGTCATAGATAGCAAAGGTGAGCTTTTAAACATAAATTTTTACGGAATACTTGAAGACATTACAAACCGGTTGAATAAGCGTGTTGATCTTTTCGAAGTTACAGAACTAAAAAACAATGCAGCTATGCAGTCTGCAGTAGAACAGGAAGGAATTGTTTTATATGACCGGCAAAGATAGAATTATTTTACAAAAGATAAATACTTATATACAAGATGTTACGCAGTATATTGACGGTTTTTCTTTTGAGAGTTTTATGATAGATAAAAAGACTCTTTCTGCCTGTGCTTTTTCAGTTTCTCAAATTGGTGAGCTTGCAAAAGAAATCAGCACAGAGGTACAGAAAGAACATGACTATATACCTTGGAAAAGTATTCGGGGTATGAGAAATAAAATTGTCCATGATTATTAAAACATTGATTTGACAGTTCTTTGGGGGACCATTACTAAAAGTTTACCAGAGCTTTCTAAGCAAATTAATAGTATTTTGTTTCGTGAAGTTGATGAAATCAATATTATAGGTAATGAAGAAGATAATGAATTTGAGAAGTAAGCTCACAACCTTTATTTAGGGATAGGTTTATATGAAAAATAGATGACCTATATTTTACTTAAACTCAACTGTTTTTGAAAATATAATCACAACATAAGAGAAACCATCTTATTCAATGATAATTCATGGAAACTGTCT
>CAZEYH010000260.1:0-4565 GCA_964515895.1 uncultured Clostridiaceae bacterium
TTATTCCATTACTACCACCAGTTCTCTCAATTAGCTTGTTATGAAAAACTAGAATATCTTCAATATCTACTGTTTTCATCATTTAGCAAGCTCCTTTAACGATTGAAGGTTCTCATCAATAATGCTATCCATTAATGCTTGTTTATCTTTTCTATCTTTCTGTTTTAAAAACTCAACAAAATCTATAACTTCTTTTTTCTTCTCATCAGAAAGTTTTTCAAACTCTTGAACTAATATTTCTGCTAATCTCATATAATTACCCTTACTTTATTTATATATAATTATTATACACTATTCATTAAAAAGCAACCATAAAATGTAATTTCAACACCCAGTTTTGCAAGTCATCTGTTTTTTTATTGTATGGATAATCACTTTTTCGCACGGTGCGAAAATATGTAAAAGCCATATATAAAAATTATTGCATCATCAAGTTCAATTTTTTCAAAGCACTTGTTGAAATAAAGACATAAGTAGAGTAATTTTTTAATATTAGTTTCCGTGAATGGAACAGAACCTATAATATCTGAAGAAATCATTTCATAGCCAAATATCATGAATAATTTGATGTTATATAATTTATTTTCTTTAGATATTTTATTATAGACATTTGCTATAATTCATATGTTTTGTTTATCTCAGGTATTATTACGTTTGTTATATTTTCCTTTGCTAATAGGTTTTTTATGTTTTTTAATGCTTGATGATCTCCATGTACTAAATGTATTTGTTTCGGATTTACTTTTTTTATAGTGTTTATGATGTCATTTTTGTCTGCATGTCCGGAAAAACTGTATTTTTCTACTTTACAATTTATTTTATATTTTTTATTATCGAATGTTATTGAATTAGAGTTTGTTGTAGCTTCCAATAATGCATTGCCAGGACTATCTTCATCCTGATATCCAACTATTGCTATTAAACTATTTTTGTCTACTAACAATTGTTTTGCATAGTATACACTTGGTCCTCCGGACAACATTCCACTAGATGATACTATTATGCATGATTCATTGTTAGTTATCAATTCTTGACGTTCTTTGTCGGAATTTATATCTATTACGTTGTCTGCTATAAATATATTTTGACTATATCTTGCTTCTTTTTGATATTTTCTTTTTAGGTACCTGTAGTTATATCCATATAGACAGTTTATTGTTCTTATTAGACCGTCTACATAAATAGGAATTTTAGTTGTTATTGTTTCCTTTAATAGCATTATAATTTCTTGAGATCTTCCTACTGCAAATGCAGGTATTAACACTTTCCCTTTTTGTTCTAATGTTTTTGTTATATCTTCTATTAATCGAATGATTTCTGTTTCTTTATTTTTTTGTTTGCTTTTTCCGTAAGTGCCTTCACTTATCATTATATCTATAGGTATTTTTTTATATTTAAGATAATTGCTAAACTTTTCAGAATCTATTAATCTGCTTTGCTGTGCTGTGTAGTCCCCGGTATATAGTACGTTACCCTCATTTGTTTTATATAGTACTGCTATTGCACCTATAATATGACCTACTCTCATTATTGTTGCATTGCGTCTATATAAAAAGTGTATGTCGCTTATAAAGCTACTTGGTGTTATGGTCGTATTTCTTGATATCCTTATTATATCTTCTTCAGTATATGTTGGAATTTCGCTTTCTCTATCGTTTGTTAATCTCATATTATCTTCCAGCATAACATTCATTATATTTTTTGTTGGTTCTGTCATATATACTTTTGTTTTCGGATAATGGTTTAAAAAATATGGTAATGCACCACAGTGATCCATGTGTGCATGTGTTATTATTCTTCTTCTAATATTGTTTTTGTTAATTATGTTTTCTATGTAAGGATATTTTTCATCTATTGTTGTTCCTTTTACTTTGATTCCACAGTCTAATAACGTTGTATCATTTTTTATGTGGATAGCTATACATGACCTTCCTACCTCGCTTGCTCCACCTAAATATTGTATTTTCATATCATTTTTCCCTTTTTCTAGTTATTTTTATATGTTTCGCATCGTGCGACAAATATTATTTTTACATCAACTTTTCTAAAAGTTCCATCCAGGTACAGGTATTATTTCAGCACCTTTATATAGAGCCTGCGTTGAGTAATACGGTATCTGGCTGCCCAAGCAAATTATTACTACTTCATCCATTCTGTTTTGTGCGTGTAATATTTTCAGTCCTATTTTCCTACTATAATCATTAGTTACCATTACAAATACATATTTACTATTTACTACTCCGTCTGCGAGATTGTCTGTGCATATGTCTTTTTTTGGGAATACTCTTTCTATTGTTTTTATACACCAGTTATCGTGCAAGACTAGTAACTCCAGCATTTTTATGCCGGTAGAGTTGTTTTCTATAATGTGGAATTCTTTAAAGGGTATGGTCATTCCTTTTTTTCGTATCTGTCGAGAAAGTGTAGTTTCCAAGCTGCTTATTGTATGCTTGTTTTCAGTAATGCATATTATTTTATCAGTGATAGAGGTTGTATCTGCGATCCGTTGTCCCATTATTAGTTTTTCGTTGCCTATCTCAAATCGTTTACGGCTATCAATATAATCTTTATATACCACGTATGAATTGTTAGGTGTTAGTAATACTCCCAAGGCACGGCTACCCATTGACATTTTATCTGCTTCTTTTTTTACTATATGGGATGCTACAAATCTACTTTGTTCAGGATCAGTATAATTGTGGTTTTGGGATAGTATTTCTACTCCCATTTCATATAATTTGCCTGCGATGCTTATTTGATCCAACCGACGTTCTATTGTTTGCTCACTATTATCTATTCTGCTAATGCTTATGTTACTATATTTTTTTGATATATACTCTGTTCCACTTTCCGTTAATTTATATATATTTGGTCTGGGTTTACTTATCTCTATATATTTGTTGTATAGTTCTCTATGTAGGATTTTCATATTTTTCTCTATCAAAATCGCATAATTTTGTACTACTTTATTCTGATTGTTATCTCTAGCCTGCTTTGTTCTTTTGACTATACGGATAAATGCATCAAATTCTTTTTCTATGTATGGTCGGTTTTCGGGATGCCTAGTGTTGGCTATTTGTTTGAATGTTAACTTTGTATCTTTAACGTTCATAACTATCAATTTGTCATTAATAAGCATTTGAAAGATTCTGCCTGCGACACTCCTGTTGCCGGTTATAACTTCTCCCATGTCTAAAGTCATCAGGCCATACTCTGCAATGATGCATAAAAATATCTCTTTGTATACTTCCGATATCTTTTGTTTTTCCATTGCTCTTAACCCCCCCCTAACGTTATTTTCTCATGGTGCGAAAATGTAATAAATTATAATATTGTGTTACGGCATTATCAGTGTCAAAAAATATTATTGATTATATTAAGTAGTTCTTGAAGGAAATCATGGCTATATTTGTTGAGGCGATTATTCTTTTCTTGCTTACGCAATAAAAAAATAATCGCCATAATTGTCTGCGATGGTAATAATAACCATTATACAAGCAACAATATAAATATGGTATATTATTACAACGTGGTACCCCATTCTGGCTGCTGACACATTAACCAAGCATGACTTCATGTTTTAAAACCCAGTTTTATTAACCCGTAACTCTTTATGTTACTGTGTTACAGTATGATATATTGGTAGTATTAAAATTTATAGCATATTTTAAGGGCATAAATAACAATATATGTAAATTAATTTACCATATTAAGACAATTTGTGTAATATTAATCCAGCATGGGAAGCCATTTCACCTATGAAAATATCTATAAAAATATTATCATGTTCAAAACCCGTTACGGTACTAGTTACCATATATGACATATGTTCCCTAGAATCCGTTTGGAACAATGTCCCTTTTAAGCCATTTATAAACGGCGATATTACTGCATTATCACAGTCAAAATAATCATTATATCGTTTCAATGGGTGGTGGATATTAAAAGCTATAAAAGCTTTTTTGTAAAATGGTGGTTCCACATATTTATTTCTTAAAATTTCAATAGCATGCTTGGCATACGAAATCCATTCACAGTTTTTATTATTATATTTAGTAAACGGTGGTTTCTCATAAACACGAATAAATGTTATTCCATGTTCATCAATACTAGCCGTTATTTTTGTATTCAATTCTTGGTGTAGTTTTCTTAATATGTCTGCTTTAGCTTCATCGAACGCACCAATATATGCATGATTGATATTAATTAATGAAATAATCCTTGTATCCAACACTTCAAATTTTTTGTGTAATTTACAAATAATATTGTAACATCCGTCAATGTTATCTTTGCGATTTTCCTCCGATAAGTCATAAAATAAATCGTTTATATCATTAGATAAACGCAAAGCTAAGTTTTTTAAGTTTAGGATATCATTTTCAGAAAATAGCATTGAGTATCACTCTTTCTCCAGGGTCAATCGTTATTACTAATATCAATAAAATCCACATTCCCTTCATCGTTAACAATAGCATACCTTACATTTTTAGTTATACTGAGGCTTTCTATGTGTTCTTCATCTTCGACTATTGCGATTAATCTTTCAGACATCGAACGGTTTATAA
>CAZEYH010000261.1:0-1733 GCA_964515895.1 uncultured Clostridiaceae bacterium
TCTTATACACCAACAGTATGAACAGGAAAATTTGCTTCCAATGACATTAAGTTGTATGAAAGCAGCTAAAAAGCTGACATTTGAATATCTTGAAGATAATAGAGGTATCGGCTGGTGGGGCAATAATGAGAATAAGGAGTTTTATGATAAATTGGATGGTCAGGATAATCCATGGAAATGGATTACGGTTTTACCATGTATGAGTAAGGAAGTACAATCTGCAACCGGGTATGACCATGCAGGAAAATGGGAATGTTCAATACTAAGCGCACTTTATCCTGAAACGGTTGTAAAAGAATATATAAAAGAAAGCGACGAATGGTTTATTCAGGATGCTGTTGAATCGTCTGCTGAAATTGGTGAAAAAATGGTAAGCTTATGTCTTGAGGACCTTAAAAATAAGATTAAGTAGGGGAAAATTAAAATAGGAGATGAACTATAGTGTAAAGTTCTCCAAAACTAGAAGGATGTGGTGATATGTATAAAAACACAATCTTTTTTGAGACTAACTATTTACGGTACGGTATCACAAAGGACGGAATAAATACAGAATTCACTCAAAAATCCACATGCAGAAATCTTCTTTCATCAAATAATGATTATTTTAGCAAAATTGTACTTAATGAAGAAAGAGAGTTGCATCCGTTAACTGTTAAATATGATGCGCCATATTTAACAGTATCATATGAAAACGGATATAATGCTGTTATCAAGGTCACAGAACATAGCAATTATCTTACATTTGCTCTTGAAAGTGTTAAAGGTGGGGAATTCCATTCCATAGTTTTCTTGCAGATAGAAGTCAATATTGATTATAAAGTTGACAGCTCTTTTGTTGCAACATGTATGGGCATGACACTTAATACTAGTATGCAGGAATACCCGGGACGTAACAGTTTTTTGCGGTGCGAAGCCTTTCCGCATATTGGTATTGATGGTGTAAAATGTGCCATTATTGGCGCACCTGAAACAATACTTAATGCAATAATGAGAGAAGTACTAGATGAAATACCTGATGGTACAATGCCTAAAGCTGCTTACAGCGGTCCCTATGCAGTTGACTGTCCGGATGCTGCCCGGACATATACAATTGGAGGAGCTTCAAGACTTGAAGATGTTGATGAATATGTAAATGATATGAAACAATTTGGTATTACTCAGGTTCATATGCATCAAGGCAGTTTGTACCGTCAGGGTGATTTTAAGGTGCTTTGTACTAAAGGCGATTCTGAATTGAGAGCCATGATAAAAAGATATCATGAACTTGGTATTCAAGTTATGCTGCACTCTTATACATTCTTTGTAGATGCATGGAATAAAGATATTGGGAACAAGTATATTGCTCCGGTCCCCCATAGGGATTTGGGTGTTTGCGCAAGATTCACCCTTAATGAGGATATTGACTGTAAGACGGATGTAATTAAAGTAGTAGAATCTACCGTTGGAGTAAAAGATGTATTTGGATATCTTGAACCGGCAAGCCCAATTTTATGGATCGATGATGAACTGATAAGATTTAAAACAATAACAAAAAATGAACCATTTAGTTTCAATGGATGTGAACGTGGTGCACTGGGTACAAAGATCTCTGAGCATAAAAAAGGTGCTGAGGTGCGTCAGCTCAATTCCTATTTTGGTTATATAGCACCTGAAAAAAATTCTAAATTATTTTATGAGATAGCCCGCAATACTGCTGATTTTTATAACAAGTTTGACTTTGACGGATTTTATCT
>CAZEYH010000261.1:1743-4555 GCA_964515895.1 uncultured Clostridiaceae bacterium
ATGCTGTTACTTTTATCAATGAAATGTTTAAGTATCTGAAGAAACCTCCAATTTTCAACTGCTGTTATGGTCCTCAATATCCGGGGCAATGGTATGCACGTACTAGGATGGGGGCATTTGACTCAGCATCACGAGGGTATCGTGACTTTACAGATGCACATAGTGCATTTAATGAAAAATTTGCAGAACGTATGTATTTAATTGGTGAGCATGGCTGGTGGGCTTTGTATCCGCCTGTAAACGAAAGACTCGGTTGGCAGAATAAGATCATGCATGATGAAGATATTGACTATATTTGTTCCAAAGTACTCGCTACTGATGCTTGCCATTGTTGGCATGGTGGATTTATAAATTATAAAAAGATACCTAAGCTCGCAAGTTACCGGGATAAAATTATGCTCTATACAAAGTTAAAAGAGTCAAATTATTTCTCAAAAGATGTGAAAGCTCAAGTAAGGAAACCTTCATCCGAATTCGATATTGTAGAAACTGACGAGGGTACATACAGGTTCCGCCATACTCACACAGACAGACACCGCATTGAGAGTTTTGAAGAAAGACGTAATATTTTTACTGTCTTCAACCGATTCTATGAGCAACAACCAAAAATCAGGATTGAGGCACTTTATACTGCCGAAAATTATGATAGTGAAAATTCTCTTAAGATCCTTGACCTTGATGAGAATATGCCTCTTAAATTGAATCATACATATAAAGTTAATCACCTTGATCTGGATAAAAACCGTGGTATAGGTATATGGTTATATGGTGACGGCAAAGGAGAGACAGTGAATATTCGATTGCGTTCACCTCATCATATTTCAAGAGGATACTCAGAACACTTTATCAAGGTGGACTATATAGGATGGCGTTACTTTACGTTCTATGAATTTCAAAATTGTGAAATGCCTCATGAGGACTGGCCCCCAAAACAAATGGAGTATAAAGTGTTCACAGATGTTGAATCCTTTTATGCTGTCTATAGATCAGAAGTTGAATATAAAGACATTGAGTATGTCGATATTCTTGTCAACAAAGAAGGCGATTATAATTTACGCATGAAACCTATCGTTGCAATACCTCATAAGGAATTGGTGCTTGAATATCCGTCAATTACTATCGGTAAAAATACTACTATATTCAAAACTAGGCTACGAAGTAATACTTTTCTTGAGTATTCACCGGAAGATGGTAACTGTTATGTTTATGACATGCTGGGAAATATTCTTGATACTCCTGAAGTTGATGGCAGTGCTCTATTTCTTGAGAAAGGATCAAATTTAGTCAAATTTGATGCTCAATGCAATTCACAGTATCAAAAACGAGCTGCTGTTACTTTCCGTACAGTTGGTGAATTGCTATGAGGAGAAAAGATTGTTTTCTACGAAAAAAACCTTAAATTTTGCCCTCCTTGATTATATTTATAATTTCATGTAATATAATATTCATACAATATAATATTGTTACCACCCAGAAAGTCATGAAATGACTTTCTGGGTGGTAATCATAATATTGGCATAATATATATAATAAGAATATTAAATTGTGACTATATAAGAATTTAAAAATTCTACAAATTCTCTACAGTTTTTTTAAAGATTTCCTATATAGTTATTTGTTATAAGATTAATGAGGTGATTGAAGCGTGAAAATAGGACTTATTGGTTTGCCTATGACAGGAAAAACAACTTTTTATAACCTTCTTACAAATACTGCAATGGATTCTTCAGGTTCTTCATATGGAAGAACAGAAGCTCAAATTGGTATTTCAAAGGTTCCGGATCCAAGAATAGATTTTTTATCATCTATATATAAACCTAAAAAAACAATTTATGCTACAATAGAAGTTACAGATATAAAGGGTGTTGCAACTGCCAGCTCCTTATCAAAATCTTCAGGACCAAATCCTTTTTTGGAATCTGTACGACAAGTAGATGCTTTAGTTCATGTAGTAAGAGCTTTCAAATCCGATGATGTTGTACATATAGAAGGAAGTATAGATCCTATACGAGATATTGAAACCATTAATATTGAGCTATTATTTGCTGATCTTGCAGTAGTGGAAAACAGGATTTCTCGGATAGAAACCAGCAAGAAAATTACCAAAGATATGATTGGAGAGCTTGAAGTACTGAAAAAATGTAGAGAAGCTTTGGAAAATGAGAAGCTTATTAATAGTATTAATCTAACTGAGGAAGAAAAGCAGCACTTGAAATCTTTCAGTTTCCTTACAGAGAGGCCGCTGGTGTTGCTTGTCAATCTTGATGAGGAACAGTTCACATCAAGAGAATACTATCAGAAGGAAAAGGTAATGAAATATGCAGAAGAAAGGCAAATACCTGTACTTGAAATTTGTGCTAAAACTGAGTTGGAAATAAATGAGCTTGAGGATGAAGATAAAGTTCTCTTCATGGAGGATTTAGGTATAAAGGAGACCGGGATAAGCAAGCTTGCCGGGACAATGTATGAATATCTTGGTCTAATATCATTTATAACAGTAGGAGAGGATGAGGTACGGGCTTGGCCGGTAAGAAAGGGAATAACTGCAAAAGCTGCAGCAGGAAAAGTGCATTCAGATATTGAGCGTGGCTTTATACGTGCTGAAGTTGTAAGTTTTGATGATTTTAAAAAGTATGGTTCAATCCAGAAAGTTAGAGAAAATGGCTTATTTAGGTTGGAAGGCAAGGAGTATATTGTACAGGATGGAGATATAATTAATTTCAGGTTCAATATATAATAAACATTATTGAAATAAATACGTAAAGGAGAATCTATAAATTGGCAAGACCTACAAAATGGAGGAAAGTTGAGT
>CAZEYH010000262.1:0-4543 GCA_964515895.1 uncultured Clostridiaceae bacterium
GTTTTAATACATCTTCCCATTTTGCTTTATGAACAGTAGCATTAATACCTATTTCTATTAGATGATTGCTTATTTTTTCTGCAACCTTAACTCTAATGTCATTTTCTTCGTTTACAAGAATCTCAAGATTAATTGGCATCCACTGTTGTAAAGTATCACTCTTATTATCTTCTTCCGTGTTTATTTCATTATTTATTTCATTGTTACTAGTTAAGTATTGTGAGGGTTTATTATCACCATAAATCCATGACTCCGGAATTATGGGCATGTCTGACGGTATAGCCCGTCCAGGCATTGTCTCATCTATTATTTTACTTTTATCTAAACATGAAGCTATTGCTTGCCTTACTTCTTTGTTTTTTAACACCGGACTGGAAAGATTCATTGCTAAAAAATCAAATGTCCTACCCGGATACATTTTAGCAATTACATCAGGTTTATTGATATACCTGTCAAATTGCCTGCTTTCAGCACTAATGACGTCAACACTTCTCATTTGAAAGGCATTAAACATTTCTGGTGAATATTCAAATAGCTTAATATCGATATTTGAAATATAAGGTATATCTATTGTATCAATAATTTTCTTATACCACCATGTTCTGCTTGAAACAAGTTTAATACTTTCATTTTCTTCATATGATTTAATACTATAAGCTCCAGTACCGGGTGGAAATTTAGTTTTATATGCTTCCTCTATATTTGATTTAGTAAAAAATCGTCTTGGTATTATGGGAAATGTCATCAACTCTGCTGTAAATGAATTTGGTTTTTCTAAAATAATCTCTAATGTGTTTTCATCCACAGCAGCAAAAGAGCTAATATTTGCTAAATTAAACTTACAAACCGAATCATTATCAGCACTCAATATAGTCTTCATTGTATATTCTACATCATAAGCCGTTAATGGGAAACCATCCTGCCACATGACACCTTCTCTTATATGAAATGTCCATGTATACCCGTCTTGTGACACATTCCAGCTATCAGAAAGCCAAGCTACGGGATGCTGATGTTTATCAAGCTTTACCATGCTTTCATAGATAAGACTCGTATATTTTAGAATATAAATATTTTTAGTTGTGATTGGATCGAATGTATCCGGGTAGGTGCTGAATAATTTAAGAGTACCTCCTTTAACCGGACCTTTATCAACTACATTGGCAGAATTTTGTGTAGGAGATAAGTCGGTGTCCTGACCCATATCTTCATTTTTAAATTTATTGACATCACATGCAGATAAGAGTACAAGTAAAATTATTATAACAAGTAGTAGTTTAAATATGTTTGTATTTTTCACATCGTTATCTCCTCATATTATCTGCATTATAGCTGCAAGACTTCCTGTTTTCCCTTTATCTCCTCTATGGGAAAAAAATATGTCATTATTACACTTAGTGCAAATATCACTTATGTATATATTTTCCCTTTTCAAGCCTGTATTTAATAAGGTTCGACAAATTATACCCTGTAAATTTATATTTGACTTTCCACCTTCTGAACTCTTACAGTAGATACTGCTCCAACTCAACTTACTAATGAATTCTTCCTTTACTTCATTACCAACTTCAAAGCAACACTGACCTATTGAAGGTCCTATTACAGTTTTAATATCAACTGGATTACAACCATATACACTAACCATGGTTTTTACAGTCTCACCGGCTATTTCCATGAGAGTACCTCTCCAGCCTGAATGTGCAAGAGCAATAACCACATTAATGGGATCAAAGAAAAAAACCGGTACACAATCAGCATAAAAAGTTGCAAGGGCAACATCCTTTTTATTAGTTACTAAACCATCATAACCTATTATATCACTTTCCTTAACTATTCCCTTGCCTCTATCCTTTTCATTAACCACTCTTATTTTATTGCTATGAACCTGATTTGAAAAAACTAAATTTTCTATTTTAATATTCATAGCATCACAAATTATTTTAATGTTTTCCTCTACATTTTTTTTACTGTCATTTCGACTAAAGCCTAGATTTAAACTTGAACACTCACCACTACTTACTCCGCCTTTTCTGGTAGTAAAACAATGAGTTATGCAGTGGCTATATTCCTTCAAACTGTTAAATTGTAGGTATTCCAGCCGGTTTCTTTTCACATTAATAGTACCCAAGCTGTTGAATTTACTGTAATTTCCGAAGCTGTTAAATACTCTCACTCCTTATAAAACCCAGTCTTGTGAAATTATTTCCTAGGTTCAACTATTAGCTTAATAGCTGTTCTTTCTTCTCCATCAATTAATATGTCTGTAAATGCGGGTATACATATCAGCTCCATTCCTGAAGGTGCCACAAATCCACGAGCTATTGCTATAGCTTTTATAGCCTGGTTGATTGCACCGGCACCTATTGCCTGCATTTCAGCTGAACCTCTTTCCCTGATAACTCCTGCCAATGCACCTGCAACAGAATTTGGATTAGATTTTGCTGAGACCTTTAAAACATCCATAAAAGTTTACCTCCCGGGTAAAAAATAATAGTTTTTAATTTTTACGTTTCTTTAAAATTACCTATTCTACATTACTTATTCTACAAATGTTTTAAAAATCCTTTTTTTAACTGGATTTTTTTATTAACTTTATAATTTTTTTAATTTTATCAACAAATCTCTCGACTTCCCTTTTAGTAAGAGGTTCAAGCATTTACTATCTCTGCCAATCGGGTTATGCTGGTTGTTTTACCGCTTTTTTCGTTAATTTCCAAAACTACAGCATTAAATTGTACATCACCCTTTGCTACCTCAAACCTCATGGGCATAGAGGTTAGAAATTTTTTTATTATTATATCTCTATTCACTCCGAGTATTCCATCATGGGGGCCTGTCATCCCGACATCTGTTATAAAAGCTGTTCCGAAAGGAAGTATTCTTTCATCTGCTGTCTGTACATGAGTATGTGTGCCAAGCACACAACTTACTCTGCCATTTAGATACCATGCCATAGCACATTTTTCAGAAGTAGCTTCAGCATGCATGTCAACTATAATTACTTTTGTAAAGCTTTTTAGATACTGAATTTCTCTTTCGGCTGCCTTGAAAGGACAATCAATAGGATCTAAATAAACTCTCCCCATTAAATTCATAACACCAATCGTTCCTTTTTCACTATTAAAAACAGTTGAACCTTTACCCGGAATATCTTGTGGATAGTTAGCAGGCCTTATGATTCTTGTATCTGAATCTATAAAATTTAAAATATCTTTTTTTGACCAAGTATGATTTCCTAAAGTAATAATATCAATGCCATAATTAAATAATTCTTGTGCTACACCATAGGTAATACCTGTACCACCTGCAGCATTTTCACAATTTGCTATACAAAAATCTATCTTCATATTTCTTTTAATATTTGGTACAATTTTTCTTACTGCTTTTCTGCCGGGATTCCCTACTATGTCTCCGACAAATAATATTTTCAATGTGGTTCCTCCATTTCCTAATTATATGTTGAAAGCTAAGAAATTCGCTTTACTTATAGTATAAAAAGAAGCAAATTTTCTATTGTTATAAGATAATCCTGAGAACTATAGATAAAAAAAGCGTGTTTCCACGCTTTTTTGTTAATTTATTACTTTGCATATTCAATAGCCCGGGTTTCTCTAATAAGATTTACTTTTATCTGACCTGGATATTCAAGTTCAGACTCAATCTTTTTAACTATTTCTCGTGCTTTTAATACGGCTTCCTCATCATTAACGTCCTCGGGTTTTACAATAATCCTTATTTCTCTTCCGGCCTGAATTGCAAAAGACTTTTCCACACCGGTAAAGGAATTAGCTATTTCTTCTAGTTTTTCGATCCTTTTAATATACGACTCCAGTGTTTCTCTTCTTGCTCCCGGCCTTGCTGCTGAAATCGAATCAGCTGCCTGTACAAGTACTGCAACAATTGTTGTTGCTTCTACATCACCATGGTGTGACAAGATTGCATTAACAATATCGTTTCCTTCCTTATATTTCTTTGCTAAATCTGCCCCTATAGTTACATGTGAGCCTTCAACTTCATGATCAATAGCTTTCCCAATATCGTGGAGTAATCCAGCTCTTTTTGCTAGATTTACATCAACACCGAGTTCAGCTGCAATCATTCCGGATATCCTAGATACTTCAATAGAGTGATTCAAAACATTCTGTCCATAACTTGTTCTAAATTTAAGTTTACCGAGAAGTCTGATTAGTTCAGGATGTAAACCGTGTACACCTGTTTCAAAAGTAGCGTTATCTCCTTCTTCTCTAATAATATTATCAACTTCTTTTTTAGCCTTTTCTACCATTTCTTCAATTCTTGCAGGATGGATTCTTCCATCAAGAATTAATTTTTCAAGGGCTATACGTGCTACTTCTCTACGTATTGGATCAAATCCTGAAAGAATTACAGCTTCCGGTGTATCATCAATTATCAGATCAATACCTGTTAATGTTTCTAATGTTCGGATATTTCTTCCCTCACGCCCAATTATTCTACCCTTCATTTCGTCGTTTGGAAGAGGTACTACCGATACAGTAATTTCTGATACATGGTCAGCAGAACA
>CAZEYH010000263.1:0-4539 GCA_964515895.1 uncultured Clostridiaceae bacterium
TGAACTTTTAGAGAGGGGAGTCGAATTCGACGGGGTAATAAACGGTACGATGGACAACATGCATGTAAAAACCACTCTTCCTCTTTTAAGAAGGGGCAAGTGTGTAATGCTTGAAAAGCCCATGTGCCTCAATAAGGACGAACTTTTCGAGTTGTACAATACATCAGTAAAATACAATGCAAAATTAATGGTATGTCACGTGCTCAGATACACTCCATTCTATAGCGCAATAAAACAGCGTGTTGTAAACGGTGAGATAGGAGAAATTAAGCATATTTATGCATCGGAATCAGTTGCAAACTACCATATGGCAGCAGCATTCATACGAGGCAAATGGGGTAATTCAGTTGAATGCGGTTCTAAGATACTTATGGCGAAAAGTTGTCATGATATGGACCTTCTCACATGGTTTAAGAGCGGTGTAAGGCCGGTAAAAGTATCAAGCATGGGAAGTCTTTTTGAATACAAAGCCGAAAAAGCACCGAAAGGTGCCGGAAAAAAGTGCATTGTAGATTGCAAAATCGAATCGGAGTGCCCATATTCCGCTAATCTCAATTACTTGAAAAGAGATGATTTCGATGTATACTCATGGCGTGACATTTTAGAAAAGGGTACCGATTTGTCCGGCAAAACAATTCCTTTTGAGGAAAAGGTTAAGTACTTAAAATCCGACGATCGCTTTGGACGATGTGTATATTACCTTGACAACGACCAGTATGACACACAGAATGTCAGTGTACAGTTTGAAGATGGAAGCGTTGCGACGTTTGGATTGGACGCTGGAACTCCTTATGGTGAACGTTATATAAGGCTTGAGGGTACAAAAGGTATGATAATTGGACAGTTTATGAAGCAGCAATTTATTATACGAAAACCGAAGCTTGATCTCGATGAGAGATACACTGAAGAGGTTGTAGATATCAACTGTTCTCTTGACGGTCATGGTGGAGGAGACACAAGGATAATCGGTGACTTTATAAATCTGGCGTTGGGAAATGAAACATCAATTTCCTGCACAAGTATCGAAGATTCTATGTACGGTCATTTGATAGGCTTTAATGCAGATATTTCAATTAATGAGGAGCGAATTGTAAGAATAGAAAAGCTATAAGATAATCATTAATAAATTTATAGAAGGGAAGATATATGATAAACGAAAAACTTGAAATGCCCTTTCGTCCATCTAACAATTATTGCAGTCAGCAAAATCCTCCGGATTTTTCATGGCCCTATGCTAGTGATGGCATGTTATATGACATAATTGTATGCCGAGATAAAAATCTTAAGGAAATAGAATACAAAAAAGATAATTTATGTACAAATTTTTATAATTTTTCTTATACTTTCAAACCGGGTATTTATTATTGGAGCGTAAGATGCAAGACAGATGAAAGGTGCGGCGATTGGGAGAAATCAAGACGGTTTCTATTAAGTCCAGATGCTTTTCCTTTTCCCGTTCCGGATATTGAGACACTTATGTCACGTGTAAATGCAAAACATCCGCATATATATATAAATGCACAAGAAATAAAAGAGTTCCGTAAAGAGATGTTAAGCAAATCAAATCGTTATTTTCCAGTTCTTGAAAGAATAGTTATGGATTTTATGACCAGGGAGTTTCCTACAGAGGAATCTTGTGATGCACTGCATGCTACTCCTGAAACCATGTATGGCCTTTTTGCTAATGCGGCTGCAAACACAAAGCTTGCGTGTAATATGGTTTTATTACTTAATTACAGAAGATGAAGTTGTCGGAAGATTTGCTGTTGAAAATTTAATGAAGC
Organism: uncultured Clostridiaceae bacterium; assembly: GCA_964515895.1. GTDB lineage: Bacteria > Bacillota > Clostridia > Acetivibrionales > DUMC01 > CAZEYH01. Next base: position 1,785 of record CAZEYH010000263.1, read on the forward strand.
TATCAGCTTGGGCACCTGATGGTGTAACAAATTATAGTATAAATGATCAAGCACATCGTAGGATTGCCCTTAATTCGGCATTGGCGTACGATTGGTTGTATAATCTTTTAAATGAAACTCAGCGTAAAAATGTATTGGAAATGATAAGAGCAAGAACACAGATAATGTTTAAGTCAGAACATTATAATGTTTCAATGATTGCTAAAAATCCGTTTAACTCACATGGCTGGACAGCTATTGGTTATGTCTGCCAGATTGCTCTTGCATTATATAATGATCTGGAAGAAGCTCAAACATGGCTTAAGTATACACTGCCGCTTTATATAAACAGGATGCACCCATGGAGCAATGAAGATGGCGGATGGTCACAAGGAACATATTACTGGGCACCTAGTGCAATCTCAGCAAAGAAGATTTGTGAAGCTCTTCGTTCAAGTGGTGTAATTGATTTATATAAAAAGGCGTGGCAGCAAAATGAATTCAAATTTCCTCTCTATTTTCATCCTGAAGGTTCTATTGGAGCATTCGGCGATAACAGTTATTTATATCCGTCCTCTAAAGATGTATCTGCTATTACAACTCTTGCAAAAAGAATCGACATACCGGAGTTAAAATGGCTAAGGCAGCAATGGAACTATTTGACTGCATACGGTCATACTGATGACCCGGACCCTTCTACCTGTATATATGACAGGGAATATCCGGACAAAGAAGCGTATTTACCGGAAGGAATTCCGCAGGATATATATATGAAGGATATTGGCTGGATTGCAATGCACTCTGATATTTCCGATCCTCAGCGTATATCATTGTTCTTCAAATCCAGTGAATATGGTTCGTTCAATCATTCGCATGCTGATCAGAATTCTTTTATCATACAGGCATATGGCCAGCCGCTTGCAATCGATAGTGGATATTATGATTGTTACGGTTTCCCATTTGATGTAGAGTATACAAGGCAGACACATGCACACAATGCAATAACTCATTCGAATGGCAAAGGTCAGCCGATATTCGATATTATGGCAAAGGGCAGGATAATGGACTTTTTGCCTGGTAAAAGCTTCGCGTTGTCAGGCGGTGACGCAACAGCATCGTATAAAGGTGCTCTTGGCAAGGCTATTCGTCATATTATATTTATAAAACCGGATATGTTTATAATAATTGATGATCTAGAGACAGGGCAAAGCGATAAAACTACCTTCGAGTTTTGGCTTAACGCTCAAAAGGATATTAGAATTTCAGATGAGAGAATAGAAATTATAAAAGATACTGCAGCGTTGGATGTGGAAGTAGATTATCCTGAAAATATAAAAGTATTTAAAAGCGATGATTTTTGTGGAACAGATCAAATACCGCATTATCCCATATATGAGGGCCATGAACGTTGGCCAGTACAAAAACGTATGTGGATACAGACTGAGGAGACTGATAGAACAAAAATTATTACTGCTTTAAAGGTAAGACCATCAAATCAAGCTTCAAAACAGATTGATGTAAAGAAAAACAATGGCTACATTACTTATACAGTCGATTCTAAGACTACTATTTATGTAAATACAAATACAGATAATACAACAGGTATTTGTAATGATAATGATATCCGAAATGTATCCTATACTGGTACAGCAGCAATTGTCAGTAATGATTCATTCATGTTAGTAAACGGTACTGAGCTTTGCATTAACGGTATTGCTCTCATCAGGTCAGATAAACCTGTATCGGTATCATTTGATAAGAATGAGCTGTCAATTTCAAGTATAAAAGAAGATTCTGTAATTGATATTTTACTTCATGATGATATGGTAATAACGAATGAAAAGGGTAGAGAAGTAAATGAAAACAGTATGCTTCTTGGTTTAACAGCAGTGAAAAATGGAGAGTATACGCGTTTCTCAGTATACAATGGTACGTATACTTTGAATTTAAGTAGATGATACACTAATGTGTAATTTATAGGAAAAATTTTGTGCCAATGACTATTAATTTTATAATGAAAGGAATAATGAATTATGAAAAAAATTGATGCACATCAGCATTATTACTCAAACCCACATAAACTGGAAGATTTGATTAAAAGATCAAAGGACACAGGTATTGTTAAAGTTTGCTTATCAGGCGGTGGAAAACCATTTGATCAACCGGGAAATGGTGAAGTAAAGCAGGCTTTTGAACTCTATCCTGATATGATAATAGGGTTTGGTTTTATTCGCCTTGGAATCGATTCATGGCACCTTGTAGATGAACTATATGAACAGGGTTTTAGAGGATTAAAAACAATCAGCCCGAGGAAAAATTATAGTGATAAAGAATACTACCCTATATATAAAAGAGCTGAAGAATTAAGTATGCCTATCCTCTTTCATACCGGCATAAAAATATTTAATCCACTGGATGTAAAACATGATGTTGCCTGTGAAAGAATGCAGCCAATTTTTCTTGACGCTATTGCCAGGGCATTCCCTAAATTAAAAATAATTGGAGCACATCTGGGTGTACCTTGGTATAATGAAGCTTGCATGGTTGCAAGAGCAAACCCAAATGTGTTTTTTGATTTGAGTGGTGCAATTAATCTTTTATATGAGCTGAAACCTTGGTTCTTTGAAACCTTGACATATTGGGAAATGGCAAAGGAAAAGTTTGTTTTTGGAGTGGATGACCATTACGAGAGGATACCTGAAGCTGTCAACAAGTTTAATATTCTAATGGATAAATTAAGTTTCTCACAAGAGTTAAAGGAAAAAATATTTTACGG
>CAZEYH010000264.1:0-4537 GCA_964515895.1 uncultured Clostridiaceae bacterium
GATTTGCCCCGAAGTGAATTTATAGGCTCTAAAGGCCTGAAGCACCGTTTCTGGAATATAATGGGTCATAAGAAGAAAATGCGCCCGTCATGAGCAAAGCGAATTTTCTTGATGGTAGAATATACCATACATAAAATTCATCTTTTTTCCAAATATCTATTATTAGAAAACATTACGGATTCATTACATTTATTAGATATACAGGAGAAGATTTGTGACAAAACTAAATGAATTAATCTACAAAATAGAAGATTTGCGAAAGGAATTAAATACACTAATTCTTGAAAAGCAGGATTTACTTGACCCTGATGTTGTTGCTGCAAGTAAAAAACTAGATGATGCACTGAATGAATATGATAATATGAAAAAAGCAAAGTAAAAATTATTCTATATTTGTAAAAGCTCTTTCAAAATCTTGGCATTCTCTGTCGCTTTGCCTAAGGGATGATTATTAAAAGAAACAATAGTTATATTAGACTTGTTCTCAAGTTCCTTTATTTTTGTTACCCATTCTATAAGTTCATTTCTGCTATATAGGTAATTATACCTCTCTGAACCCTCTCCAGTATACCATTTTTCACTATTTTTACCATGCATCCTAACATAAGACACCGGAGAAGTAACTGCCAGAACATTTCCTATTAATCCCTTTATATTAGGTTCGTCAACACACACAAACCCTAACCCTTCATTTTTTAATAACTTCATTACTTCCTCTCTGATCCAGTTACGGTTTCTAAATTCTACATTTATATCTATACCGTCAAACCATCGCCGTAAATTCTTTATATGCTCAATATTTTCAGGTTTGAAATGAAAGGAATAGGGAAATTGAGCCAAAAGACATATTAGTTTATTGCTTTCCATAAGGGGTTTAATTGCATAAATAAACTGTTCGGCTGCTTTTATGTCAATATTTCTTTCATGGGTAAACCCGCTAAACAATTTAATAGAAAATTTAAATGTTTCAGGTGTTTTTCTATTTATACTTTCAAAGAGCCTTATGGAAGGCATATGATAGTAACTAGAGTTAATCTCCACAAAATTGAAATGTTTAGAATAATACTCTAGCATGGAGCTTGATTTAAAATTATCCGGGTAAAAAGGACCTATCCAATCCTTATACGAATAACCTGCGGTTCCAACATAAATCATCCAATTTCCCTCGTTCCTATATCATTCCATATTATTTCCTGTAGTTTTGCACCTTTTTCAGAAAGTTTTAATTTCTTCGCTTTCATATTAAGATACAATAGGCATTAAGTCTGATTTTAATTACAGCTAAATGTTCTCACGTCTATGGGCCAGTGACCTTTCAAAATAGTCATCAAGCAGTTCAAATTTAAATTCCTTAATAATATCGTTTATTGTAACATCATCTGATTCACTTGATATTAATACTGCTCCCAGGTATCCCGGATCGGACATTTTGAACTTGCTTCCATACTTCTCTTTTGCAGCCCTTATTTTATCCCAGTTCCAATCTAAATGTATAACTTCGCAATCAAGATTAACAGTAGTTGTAACATATTTAAAATAATTTGTAGTTTCCGCAATTGTTTCCCCCACCGGTGATATTATACTACCCGGTAATCCGGCAATTGCTCCTGCAAAATAGGCTCTGCATGAGTATGCCCAATAGTTTTGCATTAATCCTCCATGATACATAGAGGAAAAAACTATAAGGTCAGGCCGGGTTTTTACATATTTAAGTCTCAACTCATCGAAATTTAGGTCAAAGCATATAGCACAACCTATAGTTCCGAAGTCACATTTTATTATAGGAGCATCCTTACCGTAAATAATACCTGCTTCAGTATTTTCCTCTATCACAAGATGATTTTTGTCATAAATACCTGCTATATTTCCACTTCTGTCAATTATCTGTGTTGAATTTCTCCATGTGCCATCAGGCATTTCTCTTGCTGCGGAATAAGCAATATAGCAATTATTCTCAGCTGCAACCTCTCTCATAAAATCCCTTACTTTGTTTCCACGTACTCTGTAATATTCAAGTCTTCTTTCCATTGAATAAACAGGCGAACGGTCACAAGCCTCATGAGTAATGATCAAATCCGGCTTATCGGGAAGCACTTGTGAAAACTGACTGTTCCAATGATTAATCATTTTATCAACTGCACTGTTATAATCCAGTTCTGGGTCAACTATGTATGGAGTCGAACATAATGAACTAATTTTTACAAAACGCGCCATATTAATGTCTCCTTTAAGTTTTAATATAATAATGTAGCATAATTTATACAAATAGCAAGTTGGTTTTGATATTACTCTTGTCTGGTAATTTTTTTCACCAATTTGCCAAATTTAAATTTTCCTCAGGTATATCCTACCTTTTGCATTTATTTATTTTTAAAATATCTAGCTCTCTCTTACATACCAATCATACCAGACACGCTTCGAAAATTCAATTTAATTATGCATTTTAGGTACATTTTACTAATTTGGATTTATAAAATGTTATAATGATGCCGACTAAAGAATATTAGAAAAATATACCCTGAGTTTTCAATACTCGGGGTATATTTTTGGGTGTTGTTCAGCAATATCGTTAGCTCAAAAATTTTCTGTGCTTGTTTCTACCACTCAAGTTATTATCCATATGCATGTTGCAATCTATTATTATTTTACCTTCTTTTTAATCAAATGTAACCTCTTTCATGCATATGCCTGCTCTTGGGTGGCCTGCTTCAATAATATTTTTTTCTATTGCATTTACCTCAAAAGGCACTTTCACAAACCATTCTACTTTTTCAGAATCTCCTAATGCTCCCAATTTATTTATTTCAAATACTTTAGTCCTGCTTAATATTTCTGCTTCACCAGGTATAATCAACTTAACAATAACAGGGTAATTTGAATCTATACTACCACCTGCCTCCATAACTCTTGTACCAAAACCTCCAATATTTGCAATCGATGCACGAATACGATATATTCTATCATTAGTGATTTTATTTAATTCAGTTTTCGTTATCAAAGGATCTGTATATTTAATAACTTCTGTTTTATTTGATGCAGATGTAGATATGGATGTAATAGAAGAATTATTTATTGATACAGTACCTACCTTGGTAATCTCAACATTAGATATTATCAATTCAGGGTGTCTTTCAGAATGATTAATCACAAATTCAGTTACCTTTGGTGCAATTTCCTTCATCACAAACGGGTACATATAATATCCATTACCTTGCATTAACCCTCCAATTTCAACTTTGCCCAGTTGAGGATGCTGATACTCTTCCCATGGAATAAAAATCCTGTTTTCTTTTTCGTCATGATGCTTAAGGATTCTCCTCATAAAAATGCTTTCTCTTGTTTGTGTATCTGCGTTTAAATACTCTTTTGTAGAAATGCCTACACAATTAAATCCATTTCCAAGCTCTATTACATAATGCGATATTCCTATTTTAGAATAAGCCCAGTTATTTGAATTACCATGAGGTGTTACCGACTGCCTCCATGAATCTTTATACTCACTTTCTTTAATTAAAGGAAATCCGGTAATCCTCTCAGCTACTCTACCAATATTTAATATACACTCGAGATCCTCCTGATTCATTACTGAATCAGATTCAGCAGCTGACCATAAAATTCCATTGCACCCACAATGCAAGTCAATTCCAGCAAATATATTCGGTTGTTTGACAAGAAAATTACCAACTGCTCTCATTTCAGGTTCAGAAAAAGGGTATAACGAAGCATTTGGATTGTTTGCTCTCCAGTTTATAGGCCAATTCCGATTAAAATCTATGTCTCCCTGTTCTTTTATTTCTTTTGGATTAATTGCATTTCTAACAGTTCCGACATTGTTTATAGAATATTGTTCTCCATCAAAATCTTCAATTATACCTTCAGTAATAACTTGATAGAATGGGCCCTTATCACCAGGCTGTCTCCTAACCATAATTCTTGTATCAACATCATCTTCCTTCATTGGACCTGTTGGGTCTTCCCATCGCATAGTTAATATGTACCCGTCTCCATTAAGATCTTTAGGTATAAGCCTATTTTTGCCATAAACTTTTCCGAATCGACTTCTTATTGAAGCTTTTTTAGTTATTGCATACTCTGTACCATCAGGGTTTACTCTTGGAATTATATAAAATGCAATTTTCTTCAGTAAATTTCTGTATTCGGTTCTTTCTAAAAGCTGCTTAATAATATAAAGAGCAACTGTAGTACTGGCACCTTCTTGTGCATGAACACAAGCCTGAATATAGTAAGCGCCTTTTTTCTCTGCCATTCCTGTTTCAGAATCTGTTATCTCAACCAGATAAACATTTCGTCCTTCGGGCGTTTGCGTGAGATTCTTAAGATTTACGAACTGGCCATACATTTTTTCAGCTTCAAATAAAAAGTCTTCTAACTCCTGATACTTGTAAAACTCGGAAAACTTAACATTTAGCAAGAAATAACCCTCCCCCTTATCTCTTTATATCACTTAATTCTTCTCCATTTATTTTAACAATAATTTATACCTTTCATATGCATTCTGCTTAATTTTTATAAGCTC
>CAZEYH010000265.1:0-4534 GCA_964515895.1 uncultured Clostridiaceae bacterium
AATCCCTCGTCGGATTAACAGGCTCTACAAGACCTTGCGCAATGTTTCTGTCTATATATAGGTCATGTACAGAAAATGCGCCCAATAATAACCTTACCTCTTTTTCTATATCCTTCATCTTCAAAGACTTTATTTATATCCTCAAGTTTTACTATGTCGGTAATTATTTCTTTTACATTAATTTTACCTGATGTAAGAAGTGAGATTGACCTTTCAAAAGTATAAGGATTTATGAATGATGCTTTAATTGTCAACTCCTTTTTAAATATTTCATAAGGTTTTACCGGAACTTCACATGCCGGATCAGTAAGTCCAAAAATCATTACAACACCACCATTCCCTGCACACTCCAAGGCATCTTTAACAGTGTTTGCCGATCCCACACATTCAATAACCTTATCAACATTTTTAATGTCATATTCTTTTATAGTATCGGACAACCTTTGTTTTAAGGGATCAATAGTTAAATCGGCACCAAGTTTTATTCCTAGTTTTCTTTTCTCCTCAACAGGTTCCGATAGTATAAGTTTACCTGCACCTCGAAACTTTGCCAACTGAAGCATTATCAATCCAATAGGCCCTCCACCTATAATGAGCACCGTATCTCCTGCATTCACTCCTGTCAAGTCTATACCATGAAGACAGCAAGATATTGGTTCTACCATTGCAGCTTCTTCGAAAGTTATATTATCGGGAATTTTGTACACCTGTTTTTCCCGTACAGTTACATACTCTGCAAATCCTCCATTTATAGTTACACCTATTGCAATATGGTTTTCGCAAAAGTGATTTTGTCCTATTCTGCAAAAGTAGCAAGCTCCACACATATCATTCGGATCCACGCTCACCCTATCTCCAACCTTTAAATATTTTACCCTTTTGCCTGTTTCACATACTACACCCGAAAGCTCGTGCCCCAAAACTATGGGTGGGTATACCTTAGTTGATCCTTCGGCCCCCTCATATATGTGCAGGTCAGTACCACACACCCCACAGGCTTTAACCTCTATTATTACTTCATTATCTTGAGGCTGTCTTTTTTCTATTTCTGATATTCTTAAATCATGTTCTCCATAAAATACTGCTGCTTTCATTTTGTTTTCCCCCTCTTAATACTATAAACACCGTACTTGTAAAATGCTTATTAAATTATCTATTGTTAAGTATTGGGATAATATTATCTAATCTCAACTACTGTAACACCTGATCCACCTTCCCCAAATTCCCCTAACCTTGAAGACTTTACGTGGGGGTGACTTCTAAGATGCTTTTGAATACCTGACCTTAGTGCACCTGTACCTTTTCCATGGATCAGCATTACAGATTTTAATCCTGCTATGCTAGCATCATCTAAATACTTATCAACATTTATCAAAGCTTCATCAATAGTAAAGCCCCTTAAATCCAGTTCTGTTGAAATATTCATTGCTTTACTCTTACCAATTTCACCAATTCCTGTCTTTGCAATTTGGATTTTTTGTTCATCAATGAGCTTTAAATTTGATGTATGCACATTTATTTTCATTATTCCGGCCTGTATAATAGCTTCCCCATTGTTGCCCGGTGGCTCAATTACTATACCTTTTTGGTTTAAATTTAAGATTAATACACTATCTCCCGCTTTTAAGTTTTCAGGAGGGGCCACATATCTACATTTTGGCATTAAAGGTTCTATAAGAGATTCATCTATTGTATTAATTTTATTATTAATCGATGACCTAATTTCATCTATAACTTTATTCTTCTTTGCAGTTTCCCTCTCCTTCTCAAGTTGCTTTAATTCCTCTATAATAGCTTCAGATTGTGTTTTTGCATCCAAAAGTATACGTCGAGATTCTTCCCTTGCTTCCCTAATAATTCGCTCTTTTTCATCACTAATTTTCTCTTTTTCCCTAAACAATTCATCTTTGAGTTTTTCTATCTCCAGTCTATATGCTTCGGCCTTTACTCTTTCCCTTTCTGCCTCAGTCCTATCTTTTTCCATAGAAAGTAATACATCCTCAAATCTTATATCTTCCTGGGTTAGAAATTCCTTTGCCCTTTCTAGTACATCATCAGACAAACCAAGTCTTTTTGATATGGCAAATGCATTACTCTTACCGGGAACTCCTATTAGCAATCTAAAAGTAGGTTTTAAGGTTTCTATGTCAAACTCGCAACTTGCATTTTCAGCATGTTCCGAAGTCATGGCATAAACCTTAAGCTCGCTGTAATGTGTTGTTGCAACTGTAATTGCTCCTCTTTGGTACAAATATTCAAGTATTGACATAGCAAGAGCAGCACCCTCAGTAGGATCAGTACCGGCACCTAGTTCATCTAGTAACACTAATGACTTGTTATCTACCTTTTCCAATATTTTTACTATATTAGTCATGTGAGAGGAAAATGTACTTAAGCTCTGTTCTATACTCTGTTCGTCACCTATATCTGCAAAAATATTATTAAATATACTAATTTCTGTATTATCACTAGCTGGAATATGAAGGCCCGCCTGTGCCATAAGGGTAAGTAAGCCTACAGTTTTTAAGGTCACAGTTTTTCCTCCTGTGTTTGGTCCTGTTACTACAAGTGTGGAAAATTCTTCCCCTGCCCAAAAATCTATAGGAACAACGCTTTTAGGATCAAGCAGTGGATGGCGACCTTTCTTAATATTAATATGTCCTTCTTCATTTAACTTAGGTAAAACACAATTATAATGGAAACTAAGCTTTGCTTTGGCAAATATAAAATCTAACCTTGCCAATATGGATATATTTGATTTTAGCTGGATTAAAATTTCTGATACATCACCTGTTAACTCAGCAAGAATTTTTTCTATTTCAACCTGCTCTTTAATTTTAAGCTGCTTTATATAATTATTGGCCTCAACAACTGCCATAGGCTCAATAAATATGGTAGCTCCGCTTGCAGATGAATCATGGACAAGCCCCGGTACCTCGTTTCTATACTCTTGTTTTACAGGAACTACATAACGGCCCCCTCTTATTGTAACTAATGCTTCCTGTATATATTTTTGATATCTTGCAGATCTTATTGTATTGTTCAATTTTTCCTTTATAGATTCCTGCTGATCCCTTATTTGTCGTCTTATACTTCTTAATGTCACACTGGCATCATCAGCCACCTCTTCCTCGTTTAGGATTGATCTGCTTATTTTGTCTTCAATCCTTCTATTTGGTTCAAGACTATCAATAAGATCTAAAACCATACTTTCTTCTTCATCAGTTTTTCTATCTCCGGAAGCATGGTTTTTAAGCTGCCTGCATAACCTTAGGACATCCCCGATTTTCAACAATTCCCCAGGATTTAAAATAGCCCCCATTTCCACTCTTCGCAATCCACCCCGTATATCACGTATTCCCCCAAGGGGTGGAGTACCTCTTTTGAAAATATAACGTACACCATCGTCTGTTTCTTTAAGCATGCCCCTTATAATTTCAATATCCCATACAGGTAAAAGTTCTTCAGCCTTTTCCTTCCCTAATTGAGAAGTTGTAAAACTCACCAGTTTATTTATAATTTTATCATATTCCAATACTTTTAAAGTTTTTTCATTCATGCCCCAATTCCCCATAAATTATGTTCTCTGTGAAACACCTATACTTTGCGTTGTTTCTAATTATTGTAGTGTTAATTTTATTGCAAAAAACCTGTTCAACTATCTTTTGTGCTAAAACTTAAGTTATTGCAGTAGAATCAAAATCACAACTATATAAACAACACCATATTACATAATACCATATTATGATAGCAGTACTATAATATAATATACTATTCTCGTAATTTAGTCGATAGGGAAAAGTTAGACTGGCTTCAATCAACCTGCTTTCTATATTCCTCATTTGACACCTGATCCATTTCGTCAACAATGCCCTGCTTATCAATCTTATTTGTGTAAAACTCCTCATAATCATGGTAACCTCCCATATCTTGAGGACTATCTGAAGAACCATATTTCATAAGGTCATTAAGGATATCCATTCCCTCATGTTCATCATCTTCTTGTTTATTTAAATATTTTCTACCAAATGGTGCATCAATTACCAATTCTTCATTTGGACGTATATTTCTGATTATTTCCGGATCAGGTCGTTTCTCTTCTTCACATTCCAGGCATAAACGTGTGTAAGGTATTGCTTCTAGTCTTTCTTCATTTATGTTTTCACCACATATTTCACAAATTCCATAAGTCCCTTTGTTTATTTTGTCAAGTGCATTACGCACTTCTCCCAATAAGTCCTCCTGGTGAATCATAAGTGCATTGTTAAGCCCTACCATATACAACTGGGTACTTGTATCTGCAGGATGATTGTCATAGTTTGAAAGTTCAGTAGGATACTGGGAATCTTGGTCAGCTGTCCTGTTTTCATTCATTGTCTTAATAGTATTCTCTATATTATTACCGTATTGCTCTAACTTTTGTTTAAAATGTTCCATATCTGGCATATGCTATTCCTCCATGCTTATAATTTCTAATATTTTAACAATTAGCATTGAATAAGTTTCGTTGTTTTTATAGCATACCCATTTTGAA
>CAZEYH010000266.1:0-4506 GCA_964515895.1 uncultured Clostridiaceae bacterium
GATGATACTTGGACGGCAACGTCCTGGGAAAGTAAGTCTCTGCCAGATTTATAACAAGGCTCTGAGTATAATGCTCAGAGCCTTGATCTATTTTTATATGACAATTATGATAATATGACAAAATAAGCAGTAAAACAATCATTTCTATTAATAAAACTGTTAAGAATTCACAAAACCATCAAGAATTCCTTTACAAAAATTCAGTTAAGTATTAAAATAAAGAAAACTAATGGAGGGTGTGCTTATAAGCATGGATAAGTTTGAACTAATAAATAAAATAAATAAGCTAAAAGAACAGAAAAACGCAGTAATAGTTGCGCACACCTATCAAAGGGATGAAGTACAAGAAATTGCTGATATGGTCGGGGATTCTTTTGCATTAAGCAGATATTGTGCTTCAACCAAAGCAGATATGGTTGTGTTTTGTGGTGTGCATTTTATGGCTGAAAGCGCAAAAATACTTTCGCCGGAGAAAACTGTATTGCTCCCAGAAAGAGATGCCGGTTGTCCAATGGCAGATATGGTAACAGCAGAGGCTTTAATAGAGTTCAAGAAAAAATATCCAACTGCAGTAGTAGTATGCTATATAAACTCATCAGCGGAAGTAAAGGCAGAAAGTGATATATGTTGTACATCATCAAATGCCGTAAATGTCATAAAATCAATAAAACAAAAGGATATAATTTTCGTTCCTGACAAAAATCTAGGAAATTACGTTGCCAAAATGGTACCGGATAAGAATATAATATTATGGGAAGGCTATTGTCCAACTCACCATAGAGTAAGAGACGATGCAGTAAAAAGAGCAAAAGAAATACACCCGGATGCCATTGTGTTGGTCCATCCGGAATGTAGACTTGAAATTATTGAAATGGCAGATTTTGTAGGAAGCACAAAGGCAATTATTGAATATGCTACAAAGAGTAATCACAAGAAATTTATAATAGGAACAGAAATGGGAGTATTATACAGCCTGAAGAAAAATAACCCTGATAAAGAATTTTACCTCATGTCACAGAGCTTTATATGCCCAAACATGAAAAAAACAACAATAGACAGTATATTTAACTCTCTTAATGAAGAAAAATATAATATAGAACTAGATGAAGAAATAATAAAAAAAGCATCAAAGTCATTAGAAAGAATGTTGCAGATTAATTAACCCATATGTGGAAAAGAGGGGACGAAATTGAGCGATTATAGATATTTAATCGATTTCAACACAAAAAATATTGAAGCTGAATATTATGATGTAATAATAATAGGAAGCGGAATTGCAGGTGTATATACTGCTCTTGAATTGCCTGAAAAGTATAAAACAATTATACTTACAAAAGAGACTCTGGAGATAAGCAATTCTGTCCTTGCACAAGGCGGAATTGCCGTATCTCTTGATAAGGGTGATTCACCTGAACTGCATTTTAAGGATACTCTTTATGCAGGTGCAGGGCTATGTAATGAGGAAAGTGTATGGGTATTAGTTTCTGAAGCTGCTAAAAATATAGAAACTTTATGTAAATATGGAGTAAACTTCGATAGAAAAAGCCCGGAAGAGTTAGCCTTCGGCAGGGAGGCAGCCCATAGCAAAAGCCGCATTATACATGCAGGAGATACTACTGGCAAGGAAGTATTGGATAAACTTATCTCCGTTGTAAAAACTAAAGAAAATGTTGAAATAAAAGAAAGAACTTTTGTTATGGATCTTCTAACTGATAATAATGGTTCCGGTATAAGCAGTAAAAGCCATGATAATTCTGATAGTAGCTATACATCTGATAACAGCTATGCATACGATAGTTATGTTAAAGGTATAATTGCCTATGATGAGGATTCATCAAAAATTAAAATATACTTATCTCATGCAGTTGTATGTGCTACAGGTGGGTTTGGTCAAATCTATGAAAACACCACAAATCCTGAAGTGGCAACAGGAGATGGAGCTTGTCTTGCATATAGAGCCGGTGCAGAGCTGATGGACCTCGAATTTATTCAGTTTCATCCTACTGTCCTTTTTCATCCGGAAAATAAAAGCTTCCTTATCTCAGAAGCGGTAAGAGGAGAAGGTGCAATTTTAAGAAATATAAACAAAAATGAATTTATGTCCCAATATCATGAAATGGCTGAACTTGCACCAAGAGATGTGGTTTCAAGGTCAATATTTATGGAAATGAAAAAAACCAATTCAGACCATGTTTACCTAGATATTACATTTAAAGACAGGGAGTATTTGGAGAACCGTTTCCCCAATATATTTAAGACATGTTTGAGCTACGGGATAGATATGTCAAAAGACTATATACCTGTTGCTCCTGCAGAACACTATTGCATGGGCGGAATAAAAACAGATGTACACGGAAGAACTAATATAAAAGGATTTTATGCCTGTGGAGAAGCAGCTTGTAATGGTATTCACGGTGCAAACAGGCTTGCAAGCAATTCATTACTTGAGGGTCTTGTTTTTGGAAGTAAAATAGGTGCAGAACTATCATCTATTATAGAAGAGGCTGGAGGATCCATACCTGAATATGCTGTAAAATACTCTACAGATCGAATAAAAAAAGATATTAACAAAAAGGCAATAAAGAATGATCTAAAAAAAATAATGACAGATTACGTAGGCATTATTAGAAACAAGGAAGGTCTGAATCATGCTCGTGAAATGATAGGCAAATATCGTAAGCTCTTAATAAATATGAGAAATACTTCAATGGAAGACTGGGAGCTCCAAAACATGGTACTATTATCTAGTCTTGTAGTAGACTCTGCTCTAAAAAGAGAAGAAAGCAGAGGTGCTCATTATCGTTCAGATTTTAGTAAGACAGATGACGAGAAATGGAAAAGAAATTTAATTGTGAAAAGACAATTATAGAGATAATTTAAAAAATAAATTATAAAAAAGATTACAGTAAACTTAGCCGAAAGCCCGCGACTTTAGTCGTGCAGAGTTTCAAAACAATAAATATAATAATTTTGGGAGGAAAAATGATTAACTGGCTGATTATAGATGATCTAATTAGTGCATTTTTAAAAGAAGATGCACCCTTTGGAGATATAACTACCGAAATATTAATTGATGAAAAGGAAGTATCCAGGGCAGAATTTGTTCTTAAAGAGGATGGTGTAGTAGCAGGACTTGATGTTGCAGGAAGAGTCTTTGAGCTGCTAGACGACAAGGTTATATTTACAAAGATAGTACGAGATGGTTCAAATGCAAAAAAAGGAGAAGTAATAGCTGAAGTAGCAGGAAATACAAAAGCTCTTTTAATAGGGGAAAGAATAGCTTTGAATATACTTCAGCGATTATCCGGAATTGCTACGAAAACCCAAGAGTTTTGTAACAAAGTAAAAGGTAAAGGTGTAAGTATAGCTGATACAAGGAAAACTACTCCAGGTATGAGAATGCTGGAAAAGTATGCTGTAAGAATGGGCGGAGGCTCTAATCACAGGTATTCATTATCAGATGGTGTTCTTATAAAAGATAACCATATTGTTGCAGCAGGTGGTATTAAAAATGCCATCCTGAAAGCAAGAAAGAAAATTCCGCATACTATAAAAATTGAAGTTGAAACAGAAACAATTGAACAGGTAAAAGAAGCTGTTGAAGCAGGAGCAGATATTATCATGTTGGATAACATGAGTCTTGATATGATGAGAGAGGCTGTAAAATTAATTGATAAAAGGGCCCTTGTGGAAGCATCCGGTAATATATCTTTGGACAATGTTTTTGAAGTTGCTCTAACAGGTGTTGATATTATATCTGTAGGTAGCCTTACACACTCTATAAAATCAATTGATATCAGCATGAAAATACTGGATAGCAAATAGAAGGCAAATTTTCAGGTATAAATGTGTTAATTTTTGCCTCATTTTCACTTGTCTTCAGGTTAAGCTATTAGGATGTAATGACGTCCTGTGGATAAAACAAAAACATATCCACAGAAAATTCACACAACTAACCGGTAAACATAAGGATAATGCTGTAAACCAGATATAATGCGGGTTACAGGGATTTAAAATAAACAGGAGTTATCCACACGCATGTGTATAACTCCTTAATTATTGCATTTTTGAGGTCGTTTTTACGTAAATTCGATTCCCGGAAAAGCGGATAGGTAAGGTTTTTTTTCAACATTTCCACAACATTTTCAAACACTTTACTATTGTTGAGGATAACTCTGTGGATAGCGGATTTTGAAATATCTCCATCCGTAAAATTATCCACAGAAAAATTACTATCTCCTAAATTAAATATTTGAGTATCAATACCCCACTCATTTAACATCGCACTTTCAGGACTCACAACCTCATCGTATTGACCAATGATATTGCCTACTTGTATTGTAGGATTAAGACCACCATTATTCATACTTGGAAAATTATCCACAAACAGGCTACTTTCGGGCATCAAATCCTTAACTCCTTGATCTTCAAAATACTTTGCACCTATAGGAGCAAGGTGTGAACCTTTATGAGGAACAGATATAAAAATTATTTTTCTTACATTAT
>CAZEYH010000267.1:0-2628 GCA_964515895.1 uncultured Clostridiaceae bacterium
ACTTATAACAATGCAGTACAAATGTTTCCGACAAGCATAATTGCATCAATGTTCAGCTTTAAGGAAGAGCCTTTCTTCCAGACGGATGAAGCTGAAAGAAGTGCTCCAAAGGTCAGTTTTTAATATAGCGATGTATCTAATTCAATATTCAATATTGTACTATAATATTGATTCTATTCAATTAGCATAATCACTAGTACAAAAGATGAATTACTATAGGAAGGATTATTCAGGGTGCAATAGATTAAGCATAAAGATGCACCCTTTTTTCATATTTTCAACTATTGTGTATTTCATAGGTTTTTGCACCAATTTCCTGTCTTTATTTATTACTCTTTTACCGAGCCTACCAATATTCCCTTAACAAAGTATTTTTGTACAAATGGGTAAATACATACTATCGGTAATGCTACAAGAATTATAGCAGCCATCTGATAATTTTCCGGCATTACTTCAGCAACACCCATCTCCAAAAGCTTCTGTCCAGCATCACTTAAACTTGCTGTAAGAAGCTTATCAACAAGTATCTTTCTTAAGTAGTATTGCAAAGTCCACTTTGTATTATCATTAATAAATACCATTACTCCAAACCAACTATTCCATGTACCAAGAGCAATAAACATACCTATAGCGGCAAGTGTTGGGACTATTGAAGGTATAACTATTTTGAAAAGAGCTTGCCCTTCATTAGCACCGTCAATAATTGCAGCTTCGGTTAAACTCTGTGGAATAGCTTGTATTTGTGTCCTTATAACAATAATATAGAAAACATTTACAAGGGCTGGAAGTATTAAAGCTAAAAACGAATTATAGAGGCGTAAATAATTTGTCATAAGCAGATAAAAAGGTATTAGCCCTCCGGAAAAATACATGGTAATTATAAAATAATAATTGAGTACTTTTTTCCCGTAAAAGTTTTTACTAAATGCATATGCAGCCATGACATCAATTATTAGGTTTAGAAATGTTACAATCGCTGTTATAAAAACAGTATTAAGAAATGACCTTATGAATATTCTATCTGATAGTATAGATTTATATGCATAAAATTCCCATCCTTTTGGCCAGAAAGTCACACTTAGTTTAGTTATAGCATCCTTAGTGCTTAATGAAACACTTATTATATGCATAAATGGTAATATTATTGACATACAGAAAAGTGTCAACATTGTATAATTAAAAATTTCAAATATTATTCTTCCGGTTGACTTTTTCATATTTATTCACTCCTATAACTGCTGTTATCTATTCATGCACCTAACTGACATCAAATAATCCTGATATTTTACCACATAGACCAACCTGCCAGTTTTCTAGCTGTCCTATTTGCAATATAAAGCAAAATAAAGTTTACTGTTGATTGTGTCAACCCTATGGCAGTTGTCAAGCTAAACTGAGTCTCCTCAATCCCCAACCTGTAGGTATAAGTACTTATAACATCAGCTACTTCATAAACCATTGGGTTGTAAAGCAGAAAAATTTGCTCAAAACCTATGCTGAGAAGACTGCCTATCTGAAGTATAAGCAAAACAGTTATAATGGAAGTCAAACCTGGCAAAGTTATATGCCATGTTTGTTGCCATTTGTTGGCACCATCTATTGTAGCTGCTTCATATAGCGTTGGATCTATAGAACTTATTGCTGCAAGATAATATACAGATGACATTCCTATGCCTTTCCATATACCGGATGTAATAAGTATTGCTCTAAAATACTCTTTCTTCACCATAAAATAGATAGGTTCTATTCCAAACAATTTATTAAGAGCAATATTGATAATTCCTGTAACCGGTGAAAGTATCGACATAACAAGCCCTGCAGCAACAACCCATGATATAAAGTAAGGAAGATAACTTATTGTCTGTACTATCTTTTTATATTTCATTCTTGCAACTTCATTTAAAAATAGCGCAAATATAATGGGTGCAGGAAAGCCAAATATCAAAGAATAAATATTTATTATTATTGTATTCTTCATAACTTTCCAGTAAGAAGGGTCTGTCAGGAACTCCTTAAAGTGCAAAATTCCTACCCACTCACTTCCCTTTATTCCTTTAAATGGACTATAATTTTGAAATCCCATTACAATACCATATATGGGCAAGTAGTGAAATATAAGAAGCAGTATAACTGCAGGAGCAAGAAGAATATAAATAGGTATATCCCTGCCCAGCATAAACCTCATTTTTCTGCTATGTGAATATTGAATTCGTTTAACACTCTTCCTTGCCCTATCTGATTCTGCCAACAATACCACCTCCAGTGAACTACACTTTATTGTAAGTCTTAAATGTAGTTTTTATATGTTTTCTATTCTTAAACATTCTGTATCTTCTTAAGTATTTCATAATTTAAAACATATTAATTAAGTCTTAATAGTGAGGTTTTCTGTTGTGTAGTATGGCTTTGAAAAAAGCCATACTACACATACAAAACGCATTATGCCGTGCCAAACCAAACCCCGGTATAGGATTTTGGGGAGAGTTTATGAATCCTACACACATTAAAAATGTACTCTAACCTATTCCTTCTCTTAACCGTATCTATTTTCAATTACAGTCTTCTGATTAATCTTACTGACCTCTTTCCTTTAGAACCTCCTTGTATGATTTAGTATAAGCTTCAGGT
>CAZEYH010000267.1:2728-4493 GCA_964515895.1 uncultured Clostridiaceae bacterium
TTACTGACCTCTTTCCTTTAGAACCTCCTTGTATGATTTAGTATAAGCTTCAGGTATATAATTATATTTATTTAGGAAATCCTTAACCTGGTTATCATACTCTTCCATAGAGATTTCACCCATAACAGCTTTAAATATGATTGCTTTTGATAGTTCCCTTGCTTCCTTCATTTTCGGAGCAAGGTCGGGAATTGAAGGTACAAAACTTGCAGCAGTTACTTCCGGAACCTGTGCAGACTCCTTCTGCCATATTGGAATACCTATTTCCCATGATTTCTTAAATGCTGATGACTGATTTGCATCTAATTTAGGTAGCATTTGTGCAGCTCTAACGTCAAGATTATCCTGATACCAGTATGCTCTCATAAATGTGTATGCGACCCGGTATGAAGTTTCATTACTTGCTTCAATATCAAGGACCTTTGAGCCATCCTGTCTTACAAAATATTCAATACCTTCCCTACCCCACGCCATTTGATGACAAAAATCAGGATCGATTAATACTTCAAACACTCTTATCGCAGCATCTATATTAGGTGACTTTTTGTTTATGGAAACAATATGCCAACCCAATGGAGAATTAACCCAATATGCAGATTCAGGGCTAACTCCGGGAGCTATTGGATTGTGTACAGGACCTACAACTGCTTTTGTATTGCCTCTTTTTGCAAATTCTGTCTGCATACCAATTACCGCTGCCGGATCTCCACGGAAAACAAGTGCATCTTTTTCATATTTTCTATTATCAAATTCAGTTCCTGTATTTGTAACAAAAGTCTTGTCTAATAATTCCTCTTCATATAACTTCCTGTGGAATGCTACTGCTTCCCTTGCATTGGGTGCTTCAAATCCCCATATATACTTCTCATTCGGTATTACCTGTAATTTAATACCATTACCGTCATGACCCACACCAAAAGCTTTAAAGAACATATCTGCCATCATAAAGCATCCTGTACATGAAAAAGGTACAGAATCCGGGTATTTTTCTTTCTGCTTCTTCATTAATTGATACCAGTCATCGGGAGTAACCAGCTGCTTATACCAATCATCATTATCTGCATATGGATCTTCAAGTAATATATCCTTGATAATGTCTATTCTTGCATATGTTGCACCTGATGTTTTAGCATTTAGAACATATAATCCATATATAGAGCCATCATCAGTTTTCATCATATCAAGCATATCCTGTGTATAATACTTAGATAAAATCTTTGAATTCTTTACTAGTGGTTCCCAGTTAGCAAAAGCTCCATCAGCACCATACTTGTTTATATCTGCATGGAACCAACTGTGTACAATATCTGGTATATCACCCGAGGCCATAGTAAGATTAAATTTTGTCTGAAAATCGGCATATGTAGGTTGAATCATTTCCAGGTCAACATTTGCTGCTTTTTCAACAATGTTTAAAAATGGGTTATCACTTAGGTCAACATCATCGGGAAACTTGATGCCTGCATCTCCGAAAAACATCTTAAGTTTCACCGGAGGTTCAACTTTAGGTTCATCTGTAGTCTTTTTAGTTTCTTCTTGTTTCTTTTCAGTAGGCTTCGTTTCAGGCGGTTTAGTAACAGTAGGCTTTGTTTCTCCACTGATTTCTCTTACTACACAACCGGTAGCCATTACCAGTATTGAAAACACAACAATCAGTACAAATGCAATGCTTCTAATAGTTCTTTGCATAGAAAATACCTCCTTTGATTTTTATATTTCTAATCCCGGAGTAATTTCCGGGTATTAGGTCAAATATTAAATATCA
>CAZEYH010000268.1:0-4472 GCA_964515895.1 uncultured Clostridiaceae bacterium
CTCATATTTTCAATATATCCGCCCTTTCTTACTTTGTATTCTATTCCTCTCCATGTAACATATGGCTTATTGAAGGAATACAAAAGATAAAATGTTCCAAAAAGGTCAAAGAATAAAGCCATAGGTAAATCAACAGGATAAACCTCGTTCATTGTGACTTTTCTATGTAGAATACCATGCAAAGTCCTTAAGGCCATAAATCCAAATGCTAAATACAACAGATTTCTGTTTTGAGTAAGTATAGCTATAATAAATAATGCCCAGTACCAGAAAAGCATGATAACAAAGGCAGGCAAATCAATAGCTATATGGGTCTTTATGCCAACAGCTATTCTTTTTGCGTAATTAAAGGATTTCTCCCTGGCTAACCTGTCAACATGGCACTCAACAAAGGGTCCAAGAACTAATTTGTAATCCATTTTGTAAAGGGTATTTCCGAGATGGAGGTCCTCAAGAAGAGATCCGCCAAAAGCTTCTAATCCTCCTATATCTTGAAGCAACTTTTTACGCATTCCAAATGCAGCACCTGTAGCTCCTACATCAAAACCTAATTTTGTAAAAAATGCCCACATAAAATCTGTCTCACTATTTTGAACAAATGTAAAAAACCTTGTCCAAAAGTCGCTGCCTCCAATATTTATTTGGCCGCAAGTTGTTATTCCAACCTTTTCATCCAATAATGGCCTAACCATTTTCACTATAAAGTCAGGCTTAATTCTAACGTCACTGTCACCAAACAATAATATGTCGTATTTCGCCAGTCTTACTCCATGTACCATATTGGAGCTTTTTCCATTTAATCCTTCCATAACAGGATTAACAATAATATCAATGTCTTTTTCAGGATACTTATTTTTTATTTTTTTTACTACTTCAATAGCAGGATCATCAGTCTCCTGAAAACTAAAAATGTGCTGCACATCTCCTTTGTAGTTTTGGTTCATCCAGCTTTCCAGATTTTTTTCGAACTCAAAATCCAAATCTTTAATTGGGTGTATTACAGTTACAGGTACGTTTTCGTCACTCTCGTCAGAATCAATAATAGTATTGGTCCAACGAAGGTGAAGATAAACAAATATTAATTGTGCCACCCAAAAAGAGCAAAACAAAATACCCAAAGCAACTGCAAAGTACATCATACACATGACTCCCCCATATAGTTATTTTTTATAAGCACTGGCCGGTTGTGGTCATTGCTGTAACGAATTAAGCCTTAAATCCCTAAAGCTAAAGTTATGGACTTTCGGCTAATATATTGTAATATACTTCGCTCTTATTATATAATGTTTTGTCCTTATATACAACATGTATAGCAACTATTTTTATGATAGCTGCTAGTAAGTATTTCATCACAAAATCATTTCACGACTTTCCGGGTAATAACCATATTACAAATATATTTTTGCTGCATTAGCAGCATACTCTTTCTCAAATTTATCTCCATCATAACCAGGGTCATCTTCGGGTATATCACAAAGTTTTATTTCTTCTCCGCCTTTCTCTCTAGAAATCCTTCCAGCTAACATAATTTTTATAGATTCGATCAATACATCAACAGGTGCAAGGGTATTTTCCCCTGTTTCCATGTAATCGCATATTCTATCCAATAAAGCACCATAAATTTTTCCTGTATCTATTCTAAACTGGTAAGTAGATTTAGTTGTCATAATCACCATTTCAAAAGGTTGCCATGTTCCTTGGAATGTATTATATGTTGCTGTTATACCGTTTTTGAATTTTATGAAAAAAGTTTCACATATTTTCCCTTCTATTTCGCTGCTTCCTACGAATTTACATGATATGGCTCCTGTTCCGGCAAGTCCTCCAATTGCTTCTACAATATGAATTGCATAGTTAAACTCATCTACACCTGCGGTGCCAAAAATGTTAAGGATTTTACCTCGTTCTTCCTTACTTTTATTGATAAAATCAACTACTTCCTCAGCATAACGTACTGAAGAACTTCCAAGAATAACAGCACCTTTGGAAACAAGCTCCTGTAGTTTTTTGCAATCCTTAAGATTACCAACAATAGGTTTATCTATAAAAACAGGTTTTTTTCTATCAATAAAAGGCTGTACATAATTAAGATGCTTATCCCAGTTACATCCTTGTATAAAACCTATATCAACCATTTCTGCAAGCTCTTCTATACTTTCGCAACGTTTCTCAAGATTGTAATTTTTAATAAATCTGTCAACTTCATCATCGCCACGGAAACCTTCGTTATAAACTGCTACATAACGAGCCCTGTTTCCCTTTTTCAAGTACTCTGAAAAAGTTTTAGGATGTGATACATCAATATTTACAACACCAATTCTTATCATAATAGTCATTCCCCTCTTTTGTTTTATTTGATGCTATAATTCTACTTAATAATCTTATACTTCACTGCAAATTAAACTTACACTTTACTGCTAAATACTTCACTACTAAAGTCGTATAAAAATCCAAATAAATACCTTGAATAAATACAAGCTAAAGTGCTGTGAATTTCAAAGTGTTTATACCGGATCCATATATTATATTATATAGATATACTGCAAATATTCTTTGCATTATATAAGTTATATTTTGAACAATTTGATAATTTGATAGATAATTATTAGAGTAATAATTACAAATAAACATAGATATTGTCTTTTACACCTTTTCTAAACTCACTGGGAGTGATTTTTTCTTTATTTTTGAAGTAGCGACTAAAATAGTGCACACTTTGAAAACCGACTAATTCTGATATTTGTGTAATATTGAAATCCGAATACATCATAAGTTCTTTCGCTTTTGATATTCGAAGGTTATTTATATATTGCATTGGAGAAACATTAAAATTCTTTTTAAAAAGTTTGTTTAGATGTGCACAACTTATAGCACCTATATCAGCCAATTTTTGCAAGGTGATTTTTTCCTGATAGTTTTTATTTGTATAATCTATAACTTTCATCAAGTTAAAGATGTTTCCTTCCCTATCCTTAATACCACCTCTTAAAGTTTCCTTAATATCATCAACATGACTCATGAAAGGATTCTCATCATTTCGTATCAACTCGAATAGTAGTCTTGTAAATCCAGCATTTATAATTTCCTTATAAAACTTAGGTTTATATAAAGCTTCCATTACTAATTCTTCCAACCTGAAATGAAAGCTCTGTGGCTTACATTCAATTCTATGTTGAAGTAATTCCAGTAATTTAGATAATTCTGCATCTATTACGGTAAATTTTACTTCCATTGTATTTAATGGTGCAACACTTTGAGCTATAACCCCATGCACTATTTTAGGTTGGAAAAAATATACATCATTCTTATTGACGACATATTCTTTTCCATTGGCGAATATTTTTCCATCACCGTTTTTTATAAAAAACATGTGATAAAACTTATGTGTATGTTTATCAACCACTTTATTATCATACTTAAACTTTGATATCCACAGTACTTCAATCGGACATGAAAAAGCCATGCTTCATCTCACTCTTTTGCTTATTATATTATCCTTTTACCGCTTGTCATATTGCCTTTTAACTATACATTTGTTTTATATTTGCCTTAATATTATCATAGTAATATAATAAGCGTCAATATTTGAGATTCAACACAAAAATCAGAAACTATCTATTATTAATTTATGTATTAATCTTGCACAAATTTCTATCTAGGTATGACCAGTGATTCATAATAATCACTTCTTTCAAATATTCCTCCGCTCATAGAATAAAAATCATCATCCAGATTAAAAAGGCCATCAATAGTTTCCATCCATCTTTTATTGTAACAAGGGTGATATTCCTTCATTTTTTGCCATTGTAAGTAATTCTGATGTCCATTACTCTCAAGGACACCTATTTTCATACCGGGCAGTGGTGCCAGTCTGGCAGCCACGTTCTTATTCCAGTCAACCATTACCGGATTTACCGTCAAGTCTGCACAGAAACATGGTATGCCTTTCTTATGAGCTATTTGAGCGATTTTAAGGCTCATGCTCATTGTTTTTGCAATAGGTTTTAGAGCAATAGCTCCATAACCAAGTTCGATTCTCTCCAAAGCATCTTTATCCGAATGAGCGCTTTCATCAGCTGCAAGCCTTGCGGGAATACCATCAACATTAATTTTATACTCTTCCGGGAAAGGTTCTTCAAGAAGCATGATTCTTTCCAAAGCACCGATTTTATCGGCATAATCTAACAATCTCATAAGTCTGTCCTTACTATCATAACGCCCATTTGCATCGAGATAATAAGGTATTCTGCCATTCCCTGTGTAAGGTATTTCAATATCTTTCACTGCACTATGGACATCATATAATCTTTTTTTATCCCACTCCAGCATTTTTTCTTGATCCCCATCCTTTTCCGGATCGGAACCTATTTTAATCTTAAGAAAAAAGTAGCCGTCATTTACTTCATCCTTTACTTCGTCCATAGATACTCCATAAGTTATAAGTGGTATGGAAGCCAGTTTTTCATGTCTAA
>CAZEYH010000269.1:0-4464 GCA_964515895.1 uncultured Clostridiaceae bacterium
GAAAATGCTGTTTCTCCAAAAAAGGATACGGTAATAGGTAATCTTAAAAAAGATGGTTTGGAGGTCTCTATTCCGGCAGGAGCTTTTGAAAAAGAGGTTAAAGTTTCCGTGACGAAAGCTGCCGAGGACGGTGAAGCGTTCACTGCCGGCAAGGACACTTTTCTCACCATGCCCATCGAAATCGGTGTTGAGGAAATGGAAGGTGTGCGCCTGAACCAACCGGTAAAAATTACAATGAAGCTGGATAAAAACAAGTTGCCCGACGCAGAGAGTTTCGACCGCTATGTCATGGCTTACTGGACAGGCGAGGAATGGGAGCCCATCATTCCTGACCCGGCAAGGCTGGAGAAAGGCTATCTTGAATTTGAAACATGGCACTTTTCCGCTTACGCTTCTAAGGAAATGACACAGGACGAGCAGATTAAGCTTTATGCGCATAAAATGGCCGTGGAAAAATGGAGCAACGAAAGCGTGGAGCCTACAATGCGTGAAAAGCTGGAGGCGGTTTGCAATGACTACCTTGACAGTGCAAAGATATCCGATAATGACGTACGGGATAAGATTATCCGGCGTGTCAAAACTTCGAATGATTTCGGCATTCTGTATTTGCTTGCCGCGGCGGGAGATGTTGCCGCAGTAGGAGCAAAATGCACGGAAATTATTGTGCAGGCAACGGTCGATGTATGTGCAGAAAACCCCCTTGCTCTGGAGATTGTAACAGCCGCTACAGGTACGGTAGGAGAACTTGCCAAAGGCTCTCTTGCGCTGTATGACGGCGATTATAAAACTGCAATATCGGAATTTACTGCTGTGGGTACCACTCTTTTAGGGTACGGTACCATAGGTCAGGCCAAAACCTTAATTGAGCTGACGGCGGCCGCAGTAGAACAAGGCGTCATGGGTTGGAAAGATTATGAGTTGGAGTGTGCTTATAAGGCTTATGCGGGACTTGCTTCTGAAAACACCTATGGCTATAAACTCAATCAAGGTGACTGGGAAACACTGATGATTCAAATGAGAGGGTATTATAATCAGCTCGTACGCGAGAGGAAGGACGCTTATAAGGAAATTGGTGGGAAAACTGGCCTGACCGCTGAGGAATCCGCCATGATTGAAAGGCAGGTAGAGACTGAACTTCGGCGAAAATTTGAAGCCAGAGCGGCAAACGAAAAATTAATTGCAGAAAGACAGGCAGAGTATGAAAAAATCATCCAAAGCTTTAAGGATAACAAGCTGCTCTCGCGTTTGGATTATGGCTACAAATCTTCCATGTCAGTGGAAGACCGTCTACGCTCGTTGTTTTCCATCCGACAAAACATACTGGATATCGTTGGTGGAGATATTTCCGTGTTCGGAAAAGAAAGCAAACGTGAGGATAATTTGAGCTGGGCAATTGCCCAGTGGCTTACCTTTGGTAAGGACAGAGCCAAATTCTATCAATGGATGAGAGAAAACGGATATCTGCCTGAACAAAAGGAAACAAAGGGATATTGGGAGCAAACCGGAATTATGGATAAACCTGTGGATGAAAGTAAGGTTGAAAAAAGTGAATACTACTCCAGCAGTTGGAACTATGGTCATGGTAGCTATACCTATCGTTGCGAAGTAACATATGATGGCGTTCCATATACAGGTAAAACTCACGACAGTTGTAAGGGTGAATATGTCTCTAGCACCGGAACTTTCTCCACTCCCAAAAAACAATATTTAGGCGGTGAAAAAGTTGTTTTACATATGAATATCACTGCACAAACCTCTAACCCTATTTGCTTTAATTTGGGTGCGAGCATTAGTGCAAATATTACATCGGTGAATAAGGATGATCCTTTTGCTGCATATGGTACAGACACTTCCTTCTGGGACATAGATGAAAAAATTACAAAATCTTATTTATGGACAGAGAAAAACGATACAAATACAAGTTACTACGGTATGGAAGCGGATTTTGGGGCTACAATGCCATCTGGAAGCAATGAAGGAGATAAGGTGTATATTATTGTAGGCATGGGAGGCGGAAATGAAATTATGCAAACTGCTTATGAATATACATGGCATATTAATTAATTGTTATTTGACAAAAGGAGGAAGAAAGCGTGGCAAAGAGAAAGAAGAATAAAATCAATCCTTTTATACTCGTTCTGATATGCGCCTGTCTGCTCTTTGCGGCATATACCAGCTTGAGTACGATTGCCCTGGGGTTTTGGGGTAAAACGACTATGGGCACGGTAGACAGTTATGACAGCAGACTGGATGATACTAGCTCGGGGATGAATCGCTCCCGCACCGTGTCTAAAGGCTATTCCTTTTCGGTGGATGGCAAGGAGTACAGGGGCTATGTTATTTATCGTAGTGATGAGGCGTGGCCGCGCCTTGAAGAAGGTGAAATGCGATCTGAACGCATCAGTTACTTCTCTTTCTTCCCCTATATCAATAAACCGTCCATGCTCACCAATTTTGACCAAATGGGGGCAGGAGGTATGCTTTACCATATGCTTGCCCCTCCCGCTTGTGTATTTCTGTTTCTTCTCGTTACCGGTAGACTGGGAAAAAAGAAAAAAGCAGCGAAAAAAGGCGCTGCAGCTCAAAAAAACAATGTAAGGAGGGATAAAGATATGTTTTGCCAAGGATGTGGAAATAAACTGCCGGACAATGGGGCTTTCTGCTCTAACTGCGGTATGAAGATTCAAAAAGCCGAGTTTGATAGTTGTGCCTCCTGTGGTGCAACTATCCCCGAGGACGCCGTATTCTGCATTAACTGCGGAGCAGCCGCAAACAGCGTAAACGCTCAATCGACGTCAGCTGCATCTCCTGACGTTCAGGAAAGAGACAATATCCAGTCCTCAAATCTCGTTGGGTTTTCGGATAGATGCAATGATCCTGAGATATTGGCTACTGCCAAGTCAAACCGAAAAAGCTCCATCGGATGTATGTGGATATTGGTTTTTGTGCCGCTCATCGGTTTTCCTATTGCGGGACTTCTTATGGAGGATTTCCCTTTAGGAGAAGCGGTGGTTATCGGTGTTGGGGTAGCACTTGTTATGCTAATCGTCAATTTGTTTGGTCTGCGCAGAGCCAAAAAGCCCATATGGGAGGGCATCGTCACCAATAAATTTAGCAAGGAGCGTCGCCATCACCATCGAACCGGCGATGAATCCGATTCCTATACTACCTATACGGAATACACCACAATAATTCGCACTGACATGGGGAAAGAAAAGAAGATCATTGAAAGAGATAGCCAGCGGCATATGTACGATTATCTGGCTGTAGAGGATCGGGTGCGATATCATCCCATCTTCGATACATATGAAAAATATGATAAGTCGAAAGACCGCATTATCTACTGTAATGTCTGCCGAATGATGAATCCCATTGGAAATGACCGTTGTAAGCGGTGTAATAATCTATTGTTTAGGTAAACACAAACAGAAAGGAGGAAATTATGGATAATCAAAGATATATAACCCTGTCCGATGCGGTGGAAACCGCCGTCTCTCGCTGTGAAAGATGGCGTTTTGCATCATCAGATGAACTATATGACAGTGTCAGATTACGAAGGATCGCACAGGTTCACGACGAGGAAACTTGTACAGATGAAGATAGCTTTTATATTGTATCACCCGGAGGTGCTATCGGCTTTTCAGAGGATGGAGAAGCCATTGAATGGTTATTTTTACCCCTGAATTGCACTGAAGATTTGCCTCTATCTTTTGAAACAGTGCCTTCCATAAATTTTTGTAGGGATTGCGGCAAGCCTGTTTCACTCGGAGCACGCTTCTGTGGGGCCTGCGGCACGAAATTATACTAAACACATTTGCCGATAGATAAGAATACAATGTACTGTACAATGCTCTGCAAGTCTGTTTAGATAATGGAGGCGAACGAGTGTATTTACCAAGCACCTCAAGTAACTACCTCACAAAAACATGAATAACAAATAAAAGGAAAAGGCTTTCGAAGTCTGCATATGACCTCGGAAGCTTTAATTTTATGCACCTTTTGCTTGTGACAATCAGCTTGTTTAATTATAAATAAACGTAAGCTTGGAAAACAGGCACAGTGTTCTTTTTGTCAGTCCTATCGTGAAACTCTTTATCTTAATGACAACAAGAAAACGCCAAACTATATTGATCGCGGAAGGAAGCGGATTATTTAAAAGGCGAGTATATTCTCTGGTCACCACATGAAGACGACGTATTTGATGCTAGCATGGTGAGATATTCAAAAAAGATACCATTTATATTCACTTTTGTGATTGATTATTTTGCAAATTTTGTTTATTATAGAATTAACTTTTAATCTTTAATAAATTTATAGATAAAGCATTATTTCTATTGAATGTACAAAAAGTACAAAAATATAATTAGTAAATAGGAAAAATATGTCTTCGTGTATATGGGCATCATGGGAAATAATATTTATTTCAAGAGTCATAAATTTGTGATTATCTAAATAGTATACTAA
>CAZEYH010000270.1:0-4424 GCA_964515895.1 uncultured Clostridiaceae bacterium
ATAGTGTATACAGTGCACAATAGACTATTTCATTTAGATAATTTTATCTCCAATGTTTTTCCCCCTTAGCCACTACTGTTACTAATCAATTAGTGATTAAATTGATAATATATAATTCTATTTATCTTCTAAAATTCCTTCACAAAATAATGAGAACTTTTGTCATATTATAGTAGTTTTCCGACAAAAAATTACCATGTGGAATGAATTTCATTGTGCTGATGTTGAATGGGTTTTATTGTTAAAATCATCCTTTGCTATCTTTTCAAGTTTTCTCAGCCTATGATTTACACCTGACTTACCTAATGGAGGGTCAAGCATTTCACCTAGTTCCTTAAGACTTGCATCACGATATTTCATTCTTAATTCAGCAATTTCCCTCAGGTTTTTAGGGAGCTTATCAAGGCCTAAATAATCCCTTATATATTCAATATTTCTAATCTGCCTTACTGAAGCATTTACTGTTTTCTCAAGGTTTGCAGTTTCGCAGTTTACTATCCTGTTTACATTATTTCTCATATCTTTAAGTATACGAATATTCTCCATTTTTAATAGCGCTGAATGTGCTCCAATTATATTTAAGAAATCAACTATATGATCCCCTTCTTTTAAATATACAACATAGTAACCTTTTCTTTTGATAATTTTTGCATTTAAGTTATAACTATTAATCATCTCTTTTAACTTACGGGCAAGAGAAGAAAATCTACTTGTCAATTCAATATGATAAGTTTTTTCCGGATCACTTATAGAACCACCGGCTAAAAATGCACCCCTCAAATAAGCTCTTTTACAACAAGAGTTTGTAATACTTTTTTCTATATTGTGTATAATATCAGGAAATTTTTTCTCATCATTTATATTAAATTCTATTTTTAATTCCTCAATAATTTTTCTTGCTTCATCCGAATTAGATATTATTAGCTCATAGGAAGTATGTTTTGTGAGTTTCTTGCCCTTTCTACATTTTACCTCAACACTAATACCAAATAATTTCTTAAATAGAGAATATGCCCTTCTTGCAAAGGCTGCATTTTCAGTTATTATTTTTATATCGATACCTTGATCTTCAACAATATTAATATTACCTCCTACTGCAATAATTGCTGCTAATTCAGCTTTCAAGCAACAATTTTCTATATTATCAATTCTGCAAATCTCATTTTTGACTAATGAAGAAAAAGACAAATTTATAACCCCCCTAATATATCCTCGACATATGCTCTGAGTATTTCTCCAACACTCCATGCTTGGGAGATACAACCCCTCGGTATATAAGGTTTATCTCCATCAAATATTTCTGAAATTGATCCTATGCATGCATCTTTTATATGATCTTTAAAAGGTTCTATAAACCCCTGAACTCTCTTATCATGTAAACTCTTTTTACCGAAAGCCCTTATATAAGCAGTTATAAAATGTCCTGATAACCATGCCCATGCGGTACCCTGATGGTAAGCACTATCTCTCGTGTACTGTTCTCCTATATATATACCCTTATACTCATCTGATTTTGGTGAAAGACTTCGCAGCCCGAAATCAGTATATAACTCTTCCCATACCTTCTGCACAATTTTTTCAGCCTTTTCATTTTCTATTACGGCATTGGTTAAACTTATAGCCAATATCTGATTTGGTCGCACTCTATCATCCTTAAAATCTAGTCTTATTACATCATATAGGCATTGTTTATCCTCATTCCAAAAAGATTGAATAAAACTTGCCTTGGTTTTTTCGGCAATTTTCTTAAAATAGGTACCATCTTCTCCATAACTATATGCTAAATTTGAAATTACTATTAAAGCATTATACCATAAAGCGTTTATCTCTACTACCTTGCCATATCTTGGAGTAACAGGCACACCTCCTGCTTTTGCATCCATCCATGTTAATTGAGTAGATGGATTACCCGCAGATATTAAAAAATCGTTATCCATCTTAATATGAAATTGAGTTCCATTAATATAAGCATTTACTATTTCTTTAAGAGCCCTATAAATATGCTTTCTAATAAAATAATGGTCATTTGTATAGTTGATAAACTTACATGCTGCTTCAAAAAACCACAATGAAGCATCTACTGTATTATATGCAGGGGAATGTCCCCCATCTGAAAACATATTGGGAATAAGTCCATCTTTTACATATTGGGAAAAAGTATATAGAATTTCTCTGGCATCATCAAATCGCTTTGTAACCAGTGCAATACCTGGTAGAGCTATCATTGTATCCCTACCCCAGTCAGTAAACCAGGGATATCCTGCAATAATTGTCTTTGAATCGGTAGATTTTCGATAAACAATAAATTTATCAGCTGCAATGGTGAGTTTTTGTGCAAATTCATCACTATAACCTGCTGTATCTATTAAAGCTTTTATCCTTTCTTCTTCTTTTTTAATGAGAATAAGACCATCTCTTTCCTTTATCTCGTTTTCCAAAGTAGCAATAATAGTTATATATTTTTCTTCATCAGGATATGCTTCTATATCAAAATAGCCGGGAATAAAGTGATCCTCTAAAGGATACAGACCTCTTTCCTGTTCTTTTGGGTAATACATATTAATAAACCAGCAATTTTGCTGTAAAGTAAAATTAGCCCGGTCACAGGTAATAGTAATATTTATTTCCATGTTATAAGGATTAATTTCAATTCCCGAGGGTATTTTTTTAGTTTTAAAAGTCATATGACTTCTATTCGAGTTATGATGGTAATCCCTAAAGTTTATCAAAGGAGTAAGCCTTAATTTTAAATTATTGGCTCCATTAATTATTCGGTACACTATAGCAACAGTATTTTCTCTATATACCATTGTTATTACCTTTTCTATAAAAACATCTTCAATATTATAAGTATAAACCGGTAAAGGGTCACATAAAAAATGCTGTTGGTATTGGAAGCCTTCCATAACATAATCCGGTGTTTTAAACGAATATAAGTTGTATTTATTGTTACCTATTTCTAAAGTCTCATCTATTTTTGACAGCACCAGGTGTCTTTCTACCGGTGGATTAAGGGAAGCTACGAGGAGACCATGATACCTTCTTGTATTAGCACCTATAATAGTAGAAGATGCATATCCTCCAATCCCGTTAGTTAATAACCACTCTTTTTCTACCCCTCTTTCAAAAGTCCTCCAATTTTCCCGACCAAATCGCACTTAATGCACCTCTGATAATTTTCTTCTCATTTGTAAAACATTTATTTCACAGTATTATATAATTATTATCTCATATAAAAGGTTATTTATTAGATGTTTTGTTATCTCTTTCTATATCCCTATGGTCAATTATTGCACTATACTGCTTATCAACAAGGGTATTATGAAGTAGTTCCGCAATAGCAACAGAACGATGTCTTCCGCCGGTACATCCTATACCTATTACTAATTGTGATTTTCCTTCTTTTATATAATTAGGTAATAGAAAATCAAGTAAATCTACAAGCTTTTCAAAAAAAGTTATAGTCTCTTCATTATTTAACACATAATTACTTACTTTTTCGTTCTTACCGGTAAGTTTTCTCATAGATGGGATATAGTATGGATTAGGTAAGAACCTTACATCAAACACAAGATCACAGTCTATTGGTATACCGTACTTAAATCCAAATGAGAGGATGCTAATAATCATACCTCTAAATTCCTTACCTTTTAAAAATATATTTGTAATTTCCTCTTTTAATTGTATAGGTGCAAGGTTTGATGTATCTATCACATGGTCAGCATTCTTTTTTATTTGTTGCAGGACTTGTCTTTCTTCATTTATTCCCTCAATAAGCCTTCCTGAATGTGCCAGGGGGTGACTCCTCCTGCTTTCTTTATACCTTTTTATTAGAACATTATTTGAAGCTTCAAGAAATAGTATTTTGTATGGAAATCCCAAGTCTTTAAGAGCTTCAAGGCTAGGAAAAAAATCATTAAGGAGCTCCCCACCCCTTACATCAATAACAAGAGCTATTTTATTTATTTTACCTACACTACGGGAAATAATTTCAGCAAACTTAGGTATCAGTGCAGGCGGTAAATTGTCTACACAAAAATAACCCAAATCTTCCATATATTTTGCTACTAAACTCTTACCTGCTCCGGATATTCCTGTTATTACCAAAAATTCCATTTATGCCTCCATTAGGATTATCTCAAGTCTCTTTCCCTCTTTTTCCCCTGCTGTATACAAACTTAAATTCTTTGTGCCCTTACTCATCACCAATAATTTTTACTTCTGTTTCCAGTTCCAGATTATATCTGTTTTTTATTGTTCTTTGAATATGGCTTATAACATCAATTATATTCTGTGAAGTTGCATTACCGGTATTTACAATAAATCCACAATGTTTAAGTGAAACCTGTGCGCCACCGATGTTATACCCTTTCAAACCACATTCTTCTATAAGAGGTGCAGTATAGTAACCCTCAGGCCTTTTA
>CAZEYH010000271.1:0-4424 GCA_964515895.1 uncultured Clostridiaceae bacterium
AATTTAAAAGCTTTAGGCTCCGTAACAACAGTCAATGGTAAATATTTCTTTAATTTTTAAAATGCACCTTTTAATAATCTATTTCTATATATTTCTATATGCTTCTACAATAATTCTATAGGTATATTCATACCCTTTTCCTTCAGTTTTTGTACAAATTTAGGCATGATACCTGTAGAAACAAATTCTCCCTTTACTTTTCCTCTGTTATCAATTCCTCTTTGTTCAAATCTAAATATGTCCTGAAGAATAATAACATCTCCTTCCATGCCTTGAACTTCCGTAATATAAGTAATTTTTCTGCTTCCATCCATAAGTCTTGATTGCTGTATAATCAAATCAATGGCTGAAGCTATCTGGTCCCTTATAGCTTTAACAGGTAGGTTCATGCCTGACATAAGTACCATGGTTTCTAATCTTGAAAGCATATCTCTTGGTGAGTTAGCATGCCCGGTAGTTAAAGAACCATCATGTCCTGTATTCATAGCCTGAAGCATATCTAAGGCTTCGCCTGAACGTACTTCACCTACAATAATCCTATCGGGGCGCATTCTTAAACTGTTTTTAACCAAATCCCTTATAGTCACTTCTCCCTTACCTTCTACATTAGGTGGTCTGCTTTCCAGTCTTACTACATGTTCCTGAGATAATTGAAGTTCTGCTGCATCTTCAATTGTTACTATCCTTTCGCTATCAGGTATAAATGTAGAAAGAACATTCAGAGTAGTAGTTTTTCCGCTACCGGTGCCTCCGGAAACTACAATATTAAGACGGCCCTCTACACAGTACAGAAGCAATTCTGCCATTTTTGAATTCAGAGTTCCAAAATTTATTAAATCATCAATTTTAAAGGGGTCTTCTGAAAATTTACGTATAGTTATAGATGGTCCATCTATTGCAAGCGGTGGAATAATGGCATTAACTCTAGAGCCATTCGGGAGCCTTGCATCTACCATTGGAGAACTCTCATCAATTCTTCTACCGATAGGTGCTACAATTTTTTTGATAACATGAAGCACATGATTATCATTTTTAAACTTGGCATCTGTTAGCACCAGCTTGCCTTCTTTTTCCATATACACCTGATTAGGTCCATTAACCATTATTTCAGTAACCTTATCATTATTGAGTAACCCTGTAATGGGACCAAATCCAATAATCTCATCTAATAACTCTTCTTTTATCTTCTTTTTTTGATTACCGGTCATATTGAGAGATTCTTGTTCTATATGCTTTGTAATAATAGAGTTAATTTCCCGCTTCAACTCTTCATTTTGTTCTGATATGTCATTAAAATCTATATCTAATTCCTTAATAACCCTATTTTGAATTTTCATCTTTAGTTCAAAATAAGGATCTGCTTTTTTTTCGTTGGACCTGGTGAATTTTTTATCACCATTAACCTCTTCTAATCTTTTAGCAAGAGACATATTATCATCTCCTCAAATCTGGTAATTAATCCGTAAACTATTCTAATAAACTTGCTTTTTTCTCAAGCAAATTATTACCCATTAATTCAATGGCATTTACTATTTTTAACTTACGGTATCTAGTATTATCATTCATAGGTTGACCCTTATTTACTGAAACACTTACTGCCTTTTTATCTTCAGGAATAAATGCAAATACATTATCTTTAAATACCTCTTCCACCTCTGCCTTGCCGATTCCACAACCCGAAGTAAATCTATTTATAACAATTTTAACCTTATCATTATTGTATCCGAGTGACTTCATAACACCCAGTCCTAATTTTGTGTTTTTAAGAGCAACAATTTCTCCGGTAGTTACATATAAAATTGTTTCGGCATGGTCTAAAACATAAAGAGTACAATCATTAAAATTTATTCCTGTATCAATAACAATAACATCATATTGATTTCGAAATATTTTAATAATTTTTTCAATACTATCTTTGCCAATATATTCTGCTGCTTCAGGCTTTTTCGGTGCAAAAAGCATGTCAAGATTTTCATTGTAGGTATATAAATAGGGTTTTATATTTTCATAAGAATT
Organism: uncultured Clostridiaceae bacterium; assembly: GCA_964515895.1. Taxonomy (GTDB): domain Bacteria; phylum Bacillota; class Clostridia; order Acetivibrionales; family DUMC01; genus CAZEYH01. The sequence continues at coordinate 2,017 of CAZEYH010000271.1, forward strand.
TAATTGACCGTCATCTATTATATCTAGAATAGTCTTTTGATTATATTGATTTACCATCATGGAAATATCTCCAAATAGTAAATCCATATCCATAAGAAGTATTTTTTTATTTGCTTCTTTACTTAAAACAATTGAAGTGTTAAGAGCCAGAACTGATTTACCTACACCCCCCTTAGAGCTAAAAAATGTTATGACTTTTGCATTTCTTTCGGGTATCTGAATGTTTTGCATTCTTATTTCTCTTTCTTTACATTTCTCATAAGTTGCTTTAATAGTCTCAGATAATGCGTCATAATCAAAGGGCTTGATAATATATTCCTTGGCTCCAAAAAACATTGCTTTCTTAAGATATTCACTTTCTCCTTGAACAGACAGAATAATAACAATAACCCACGGGTATTTATCAACAATTTCCTCTGTTGCTTCTAGCCCATTTAATACGGGCATATTTATGTCCATTAACACTACATCAGGTTTTACTTTAGGAATGAGTTCCAAAGCCTTTTCTCCATCACCAGCTTCACCTACAACCTCGAAAAGTTCCTCATTTAAGCTCAATATTTTTTTTATTACATTTCTTGTTTCTTCAATATCATCTGCTATTAAAATTCTGATTTTTTTCACTTCTTCACTCCTATTTGTTTCATCCTTAATATGTTGTCAAATATCGGACACAATAGTTTGTTCTTCTGGCATCTATTTCTCTGTTTTCTGTAAAACAGGGATTTTTATGATTTCTCCTGTCACAATCAGGTTTTTATCTTTTATATTGTTAGCTTTCTCTATTACTACATATTTTTTTGGATCTTCATAAAATTCTCTACTAATCTTAATTAGTGTATCCCCTCTTTTTATTTTGTAGCTGATATATTTACTATCGTTATTATTACTATTACTACTATTGCCACTATTGCTACTGTTGCTTGGGCCATCCCACTGTAAAGTCCCTTCCGTTTCATTATTTAAATCAGCTACTAATTCTTCACCGGTTATGCCTTTTGTTTTATCAACAATATTATTACTTAGAGGTCTTAATGCAAGTTTCAAAATACCGGTATTTTCAGCTAATACTAGTTTTTCAAGTTCAGATGTTGATACTGATAATGTTACCAAAAATTTTGCAGGTATTTCTCCTTCATCTTTTGAATTTTCACCCCTATTAAGTTGTCTATTTATAGCCAACAACTTAATATTTTGCAAAATTATTTTTGATAAGTCCGGTCTGATAACCTTATTTCCATCTTTTAATTCAGCTAAGTATATAACAATATCTACAAAATCTCCCGGCTTTATCAAATCTGAAACTCCTGAATCCCCTGTAACATTAATAGAAACTGCTCTATGATTATCATCTATTCTTAAACTTAAATCTTCCTTACCCGTACTGATAAGTTTGCTATTATGGAAACCTTCATTTTTCAAGATAGTTTCTTTTGTATATTTTCCGACAATCTCCGATGAATCCTTAATATAATCTACTAAAACAGAGTTTTCCGGTACCTGAATTTCTTTTATCATACTATTAGTTATAAGGGTTCCCGGAGGGATTGTATCAGTTGCTACTATTGTAGTTATTTCTTTGATTTCTACATCAGGTTGTTTTAATGATTGTAGATATATATAAATAACCCCGGCAGCTATTATTGCTAAAATAAATGATATTAATATTAATTTTTGCCCGATGCTTTTCACTCTATCACCTCAACTGGCTATAATGCTATTGCTTGTTGTTTATTGTTTATTGCTTATTGCTCTTTGCTCTTTACTTTTAGCTTTTTATTTTTTTATCGTCTTGCCTGTTTTCCTGTTTGTCAATGACATATTATTTTGCTAATTTTGCCCCATATACACCTGTATCCTCTAGTGTCGTATCAATAATAGCATTTGCTACATATCTGACAAATCTCCCGATAACTTCAATTTTCCCTGAATTTTTAGTTATATCTTCCACATAAAATTCTCCGAAACCTACCACTGATACTTGACCTGTTCCTTCTACCTCAAGTGTATCAACTAATGGTACTGTCCATAACCGGATAGAATCTCTAGGATAATCTTCAAAGCTACTATATTCACTATTAATATAGTTTTTTATATCATTGGCAGCACCTGCCATATTTCCCGTTTCTGTATATATTTGGTCTCCCACCGATATTGTTCCATCATATCCATAAAGAGTGTTTTTCAGAAAAACACTTGCGCCTGTTCCACCCAGTGAAACTGCACCATAATTGCCTTTATACCCATCCCCGGCAGCTGCCTTAAGGGTTACCAAACTACCGTAGGAATAGTTAAATTTTTCGACTGCAAAAGGCCTAACACCACCTCTAACTGATTTGGCAGGTCCAATTATTGCTTTTGTTGTAACATTTACATTGCTGCTATCGATTTTCATTATTGGACTAAAG
>CAZEYH010000272.1:0-4405 GCA_964515895.1 uncultured Clostridiaceae bacterium
GTGAGGGTTCTATAAGAATTGACGGAAAAGTAAATGGAGATATAAAAGCCCATGAAGATATTTTAATTAGCGAAACAGCCCATGTAACAGGTAATATACAGGGAAATAATATCCACATCTCTGGAAGAGTGGAGGGCAATGTATATTCCGGAACGCTTATAAGACTTTATTCATCAGCGTGTCTGCATGGAGATATTGAAGCTGTAAGCTTTGTTACTGAAGAAGGTGCCTATTTTAACGGTCAATGCAAAATGTTGGAATCTTCCCATGATCAAATTTCTTCAGATAATTCAGTTTAGAGACTGGGTTAATTTATTATTTTCATTTTTTTCTATTCAATCATGTAATATGAATTTGGTACTTTACCGACAATTATTGTTTCCGTAAAAGGTATAATTGTTGTAATGCTATACCTTTTTTTAATAAAAGCTGCACTTACTCCAATGTTCGCTTCAACTGATAAAACAATCCTATGTTTTGTTTGGTTTATGCCTTCTCCAATAAATTCAGATTTGAATTCAGTTTTTATATTTCCATACTGTCTTACTATAATATGTATCCTAGGTCCCATATTATAGAGAATAGTATCGCCAAATAAAACTCCTAACGGCACTCTAATACTAAGCTTATCTATTGAATTGATCTTGTTTTGGATTTCATAGGCTAGTCGTGCAGAAACTGTATTTATCCTTGCAGTATTCATAGTAACTGCAATAATTTGCCCCTCGCTATCTTTATCTATGTATACAAAGTCATCATAATATATTTCTTCCATAAAGGCCTTTTTAACAACTTCATTAATTACAAGATTTAACTCAGATTTTACATTATATTCAGTAAATTCATCAATATAAGGAGTAAATATGTTTCCAATATATTTGACAAATAGGAAGAATATTATTATAGTTAGTACTAAAGTATTGTTAGTATGTACTTTCCCTCTATATCGCTTTTTTACATACCAAAAGCGTCTATATAGCATAGTGTTTCTTATTGACATCTATAAACCCTCCGCAAAATCCATTATATGAATATGAGCAGCCTTTTGTGATAGTAATTTCTGAATAAATAGCAACAAACTTTGTCAATAATTTGTAATAGTAATGTCTTAATTTTTTTAGACGCATGATAAAAACTTGTGCTATAATTGTAAGGTATAATCATAATGGTACACTAATTAAAATAGTGCTATAATATGGTTATCACCCAGAAAGTCATGAAATGACTTTCTAATGAAACTTAAGGCACATTGAGTTTCATCAGCCTTTGTAAGAAGGCCGGATAATCATATTATGGATGTCTACTTAACATCTTTGAAAGGTAAAATAACTGAAATGGAAGAGCAAAAAGGAAGAGTGTCAGATAATACTCATTCTATTGAGATAAAGGCTAGGGCTAAAGTTAATTTATCTCTTGATGTAACAGGTAAAAGACCGGATGGGTATCACAATATAAAAACAATAATGCAAACTATTAAATTATATGATAAAGTAGTTATTAGTAAAGCTAAAAAAGGAATAGAAGTTGTTTGCAGTCTAAATCATTTATTATCAGGCAATGTACCACCGGGAAATGACAATATTGCATATGAAGCTGCAAAGTTATTTAAAGATAGATATTGTATTGATTACGGAGTTAAAATAATAATTGAAAAAAACATTCCGGTAGCAGCAGGTTTGGCAGGTGGTAGTTCAAATGCTGCTGCAGTGTTAAAGGGAATGGATAAGCTTTTTGAATGTGGTGCAACTGATGATGATCTTATTTCCTTAGGGCGTAATATTGGGGCGGATGTGCCATATTGCATAAAAGGTGGTACAATGTTTGCAGAAGGTATAGGGGATATTTTAACAGAACTTAGGAAATTGCCTCAAACTTGGGTATTACTTGTTATACCAAATATAGAAGTTTCAACCCGATGGGTATACAGGAAGCTTAATTTAAGCAGAATATACACAAGGCCTGATATGGATCTTTTATTGGAGACTATTAGAAGAGGGAGAGTTGGTTTATTGGCAATAAATATGGTAAACATATTGGAAACTGTTACTGCATGCAAATATACCGAAATTAATACAATTAAAGAACAGCTTAAAGATTTGGGTGCTCTAGGGAGTATTATGAGTGGCAGTGGACCTTCTGTATTTGGGTTGTTTGAAGACAAACATACGGCAAAAAGAGCTGAAAAGACACTAATACAAACCGGATGGAATGTTATTTTAACAGAAACGTTGTGAGGAGCGATGATTTATGATGTCCAAAAAATTTGGGAAAATGAAACTAGATGATTATAAACCTTTAAGAGAAGTTATATTCGCTACTTTAAGAGAAGCAATTATAATGGGTGAATTAAAGCCCGGAGAGAGACTTATGGAAGTACAGCTTGCTGAAAAGATGGGAGTAAGCAGGACACCTGTAAGAGAAGCTATACGAAAACTGGAGCTTGAAGGGTTTGTTAATATGATTCCTAGAAAAGGAGCTCATGTAGCCAGATTGTCTATAAAAGACATTATGGATGTATTAGAAGTAAGGGCATCATTGGATGGCCTCGCTACGGCACTAGCTGCAGAAAGGATTACTGATGAAGAATTAAGGGAATTGAAGTATGTACTAAACCAGTTTGAAAGTTATGTAGAAAAGGACAATTTACAGAATATTGTTAAAAAGGATGTTGAATTTCACGATATAATCTACCACGCTTCTAAAAATGACAAACTTATTCAAATAGTGAATAATTTAAGGGAACAAGTTTACCGATTCAGGGTTATTTATTTAAAAGATTTCAGTAGTACCAAAGAAGTAATAAAGGAACATATGGAGATTTTTGATGCTCTAATAGAAAAAGACTCTAAAGCTGCTGGGGAGGCAGCTAAAAGCCATATAAAAAACCAGGAAATGATGATATTAAAAAGATTAGAAAACAATGACTCAAAATAATTAAAAATCAATCTAAAATAATTAGTATAATCTTTGGATGGTGATGAAATGGTAGATGTAATAATTCTTGCCGGCGAACAGCTGATTAAAGGTTTGGAAAATGCCGGGAATAAGGCGTTATACCTTATTAACAGAAAAATGATGATAGAATACGTAATAGATGCTGTGAAAGCGGCAGAAGGTATAAAAAGGATTGTGGTGGTAGGACCAAAAGACAAGCTTTCAAGGCATTTGTATGGTAAAGTTGATGCAGTGATAGATTCCGGTGGTAATGTAATAGAAAATGTCATGGCAGGAATAAGATACTTAAAACCCAGGGAAAACATATTGATTTGCAGTTGTGATATTCCTTTGATTACTACTGAAGCTATAAATGATTTTATATCAAGATCAAAAATGTTAAATGCAGATCTGTGCTACCCCATTATTGAAAAAGCAGTAAATAATAATAAGTATCCGGATATGGAAAGAACTTATGTTAGAATCAAGGAAGGTAAGTTTACAGGGGGTAACATTTTCTATGTAAATCCAAAGGCAATAGAAAATGGCCTTCTTTTTGCCGATAAGCTTATAAAAGCACGTAAAAATCCATTGAAAATGGCAAGGTTATTAAGCTTTACTTTTATGCTACGATTAGTATTTGGCAACTTGGCAATAAGTGCAGTAGAAGAAAGGTTTTCTCGAGTGACAGGTATTAAAGCAAGAGCTATAGTTTCTCTTTTCCCGGAAGTAGGACAGGACGTTGATAAGTCAAGCGATCTAAATATGGCATCCCATTATCTTAATGGATAAAATACTGATTAAACACTAACAAAATATAAAGAATTGCTCTTAAAGCATAGGTAGGAAGGATGTAGATTTTGGCTGTTTTATGTGGTGTTGATATTATAGAAATTGAAAGGATCAAGAATGCTTTTGAAAAACAAGGACAAGCCTTTAGGAATAGAGCATTTACTGAAAAGGAAATAGCATACTGTGAGAGCAAGAAAATCACAAAATACCGGAGTTACTCAGCAAGATTTGCCGCCAAAGAAGCCTTAGTTAAGGCTCTAGGTACAGGAATCAGCAAAGGTATATTGCTTAAAGATATTGAAGTTTTAAATGATACATATGGTAAACCTTATGTAGTTTTAAATGGAAAGGCAAAGGAGCATTTCATTGCTTTAAAAGGGAAAAACATTTCCTTGAGCTTGAGCCATTGTGAGAGTTATGCTGTTGCATATGTAATTATAGAAACTACCGAGAATTAGTAAACTTAAGAAAGCTACTTGATAAATGCAAACTGGTAGTTTCAAATTAATATGAGCAAAATGAGCAAAATGAGCAAAAAGTGTTTATGTTAATTATTGCAAAATATTGAATTACTAAACTAATAGATAATGTTTTTAGAAAGAAATGCAGGGGGAGTAAGTTGAAAGAGGTTAAATTTTTACACTGTGCTGATATACATTTAGATATGCCTTTTACTTCC
>CAZEYH010000273.1:0-4387 GCA_964515895.1 uncultured Clostridiaceae bacterium
GTCGGCAGGTTCTAATGTACTTTTCAACTTCTGCACTAACCCGAAAGTATAATGTAACTGATTGGCAGGCTCAGCAAGACAGATGCATTTATTTAAACGCAAAATGATGTTGAACAATAAAAACTAATAAAAACTAATAAAAAAATGAGGTAGATTTTATACAATCTACTAATTTTTTTTTGTTATTCCCTGTGGTAACATTACCTTAATTGATTAAAAATTTCATATTTGTCCATAATTATATTAACAGTATTTGTAAAAATATTTAAATATGAAGGTGTATCGATAGATATGCTTTTAAAAGAAAGGATGGACAAATATGAAGATATTTGCTAAGAAATTTACAGTAATATTATTGATAATGACAATGGTAATGGTAATAGCTCTCATGGCAGGATGCGACGCGTTTGACAGGTATGATGAAAACGTAATGAGTGAAAACAATACAGGAAATGATGATAATGATATTATAGCTATTATCGATAATGAAAACGAAGATAGCCAAAATTCTGAAAGCAATAAAAGTTCCGGCAGTATAAAAAGCAGTATAGAAAGTAGCATAGATAAAAACATTATCAATAGTGAGAAAGACAACAGTAGTAATGATTACGCAGAAGGGGGTAATGGCAATTTAGATGGAAGCAGCTTAAGTATAGCAGGAAATAGTGGTACAAATAGTGATACAGGTAACAAAGCGGAAGAAATTCACATTGAAGCATACTATCAAGATAACGAGGGTTATTTAATCCCGGTTACCAGAAGAGTTCCAAAACAACTAAGTATAGCCAAAGCTTCAATTAAAGCATTAATAGATACACCAATAAATAGAGAGGAAATTGCATATTTTGGATTATATCCTACTTTACCACAAGGAACAGAATTTACAATTAACATAAAAGAAGGCATTGCAGTTATAGACTTTAATAATAAAGTTCTTGATTATAAAAATGAAATAGTGGAATATAATTTTGTAGCATCTGTTGTATATACATTAACCCAATTTGAAACTATTAATGAAGTTCGGATACTTATTAATGGATACATGCAACAATTACTAAAGTATGGAACAGATATTTCAAGAGCATTAAGTAGGAAGAATATTTTAGTTAATTCTGTAGAGGGTAAAAAAGGCATTAATTTAACAAATGGAATGCAGAAAATAGATATATATCTATTAAAAACTATTAAAAATAATGTGTGCATATTACCGGTATCCCTAGAATGCGTAAGCTTAAATGAGGATAATCTTCAGGGGGAAATAATAAAAAAATTAAGTACTATCCCTCAAAACCAAGAACTATTTTCAGAAGTACCGAATAATTTAGAGTTAATTGGAAGTAGCATAAAAAGCGGCCTGCTAACTTTAAATTTTGATATTGATATCAGCAATTATGGTGGAACTCAAAGAGAGTACGGAATGGTTAATCAGATATTATATTCCATGAAGCAAATTAATGGTATTGATAAAGTAAGGTTTTTGATAAATGGAGAAGTTAAGGATTTAATAGAAGGCACTGATATATCAAAACCTATTCCGATACCTTCAAGTATAAATGACATAATTGATATTTAACAATAGAATTTTCGGAAACTTTTAATTCTATTTTACCTCATTAAATTAAGTAGGTTGACCTAAGTATAGGTATAAAAGATGTGTAGGTAGGGTACAAAAGTAAATGAAAAATACAAACAGTTTGCGAAATGATTTTTTGCACTACAATTAATATGAAAGGATGGAAAGATATTGAGGATAGACGGAAGAGAAAGAACACAGATTAGACCTGTTAAAATTACAAGGAATTTTACTAAATATGCAGAAGGGTCAGTGCTTATTGAAATGGGAGAAACTAAAGTGATTTGCACTGCATCTGTAGAGGATAGAGTGCCGCCTTTCAAAAAAGATACCGGTGAAGGTTGGGTAACTGCAGAGTATTCAATGCTTCCAAGGTCAACCCAGATAAGAAATCAAAGGGACATCAGCAGATTAAAGTTAAGTGGTAGGAGTCAGGAAATTCAAAGGCTTATAGGTAGATCTTTAAGGTCGGTAGTAGATTTAAAAGGCCTTGGAGAAAGGACTATAACAATAGATTGTGATGTAATTCAGGCCGATGGAGGTACAAGAACCGCTTCAATAACAGGAGGATTTGTTGCCCTTGTTGATGCATGTAATTATTTGATTGAAAAGGGTTTGATTGAAAAAATGCCAATTTGGGACTTTGTAGCTGCAATAAGTGTAGGTATTGTAAATGGGCAAGGAATTGCTGATTTATGCTATCGAGAAGATTCCAATGCACAAGTAGACATGAATGTTGTAATGTCAGGTAAAGGCAACTTTATCGAAGTGCAGGCAACAGGAGAACAAGCACCTTTTAGTAGACAACAGCTTGATGAAATGTTGTTATTAGCTGAAAATGGTATAAATAAACTTATATTAATCCAAAAGGAAGTACTAGGGTACTAGGGGCTTTAGAGGCAAGGTTGGAGGAATTAAATAAAAAATGAGAAACATTATTGTTGCTACAAAAAATAAGGGGAAATATCATGAAATAAAGGAAATACTTAATGATTTGCCTTTTAATGTATTATCTATGGAGGATATTAATTTAGATATTGATATTGTTGAAAATGGTAATACTTTTGAAGAGAATTCATTAATAAAGGCTAGAGAAGTATGCAAACATACAGGCGAAATAGTAATAGCTGATGACTCCGGTCTTGAAGTAGAGTACCTCAATGGACAACCGGGAATTCATACATCAAGATTTGGGGGTGAAAATATCACAGATGAGGAAAGAAATAGAAAATTACTAACAATTCTAGAGAAAGTTCCTTTTGAAAAAAGAAAAGCGCGTTTTGTATGTGTTATAGCAGTAGTATATCCTGAAGGCAATTATTTTACAGTTAAAGGAATATGTGATGGGTATATAGGTTTTGAACCTGAAGGTAAAAACGGTTTCGGATATGATCCAATATTTTATGTACCTGAGTATGACATGACAACTGCTCAGATGGAACCTAAAGAAAAACATAAGATAAGTCATAGGGGAAAAGCTTTAAAATTAATGATTGAGGAATTTAAAAAAAATAATATATTTAATTAACATAAGAACATATCAAAATAACATCAGAATTAGAGAGGGTTAAAGCAATGGCGAGGATATTAGTTATAAGCGATACTCATGGAGATATTGATAAAGCAAGAGATGCAATAAGAAAAAACAATAATATAAGCTTAATTATTCATTTAGGTGATTATTTCAGGGATGCTCAAAAAATTAGTGATGAATTTCCTGATATACCTATTGAATATATTTATGGAAATAGTGATTTTATGATAGATGATACTCCGGCAGAGAAACTGCTTGAATATGGAGGGAAAAAGATTTTCATAACTCATGGACATAGATATTCAGTAAATTGGGATTATGAAAAACTTTTTAATAAAGCACATGAAGTAGGAGCTGATATTTTACTTTTTGGGCATACTCATGTAGCTGATATAGTTAAAAATGGAAGCTGCCTTGTACTAAACCCGGGTAGTATAAGTGATGCTAGGGGAGATGCCGGTGAATCTTACGCAATAATTGAGATCAAAGACAATAAAATGGAACCAAAGTTATGTTATGCATAAAAAGTTAAAATAATGTAAAATCTAAATTATATAGCATAAGTGAGTTTCTATGATTAAAAAGGTATAAGATACATAAATACATAAGAAAACTCATAAAAAATTGGTTTTTTTAGCGATATAAGTGTTGACAAAACAAATCCCAGACTGTATAATTATAAAAGTTGACAGACATGGGATTGTGCGGGTGTAGTTCAATGGTAGAACATCAGCCTTCCAAGCTGATTGCGAGGGTTCGATTCCCTTCACCCGCTCCATTTATCTGCCCGTAGCTCAGCTGGATAGAGCAACGGACTTCTAATCCGTAGGTCGGACGTTCGAATCGTCTCGGGCAGGCCAAGAGACTCGGTTTACAAAGCCGAGTTTTTTTGTATATGTCCCAATTCCAATAGATTAGTTACCAAGACAAGAGAAGTTTCTCCTTGTCTTGGTTTATAGGTTTTAGGAATAAAATCCTTATATTCTTTCTCTTTCTTCATAATGGGTATGAAGGAGTTTGTGGGCAAGTTCTCCAAAGGGCTTACCTAAGTATTCTTCATAGAGTTTAAGTATTTCAGCATTTTCATGGGATTTTCTGTACCTTTTATTCCGGTCTTCTCTGTATATTGCTTCTTGTCTTTTTTTAACTATTTCATAATTTCCGTGATGGTATGGTTGACCACCTCCTGCAATACAGCCTCCAGGGCAAGCCATAATCTCAATTACATCATATTGGCTTTTCTCTTCTCGTATTTCCTCTAAAAGGGTACGGGCATTTCC
>CAZEYH010000274.1:0-4383 GCA_964515895.1 uncultured Clostridiaceae bacterium
TTTCAATTTCATTATTTAGTACTCTTACTGTAGGTTCTGCAAAAGCAACAGTAAATCCTGCTAAAAATCCTATTGGTATAAGTATCCAATTATACTTTAACTCACCTAATTTTATTCCTATTATTTCTCCAATGGGAAGGAACCCTACATTTACGCCTTGTAAAAATAATGATAATCCAAAAAATGATAATAAAACACCTATAAGTATTTTTTTTAGTTGCTTTCTACGTAATTTCAGTACAAAAATCTGAAATACAATAAAGACAATCAATATCGGAAGTAAAGCAAAGAATACATCTAACATAACACCTAAAAAGCCTTCAAACAATGACTCAATCATTTACCTATCACCCCCAGTAGTAAAACTGCAAGAATCGGTCCTATGCAGGATAAACCTAACAAGCCAAAGCTGTCTCCAGAAGAATCTTTTTTTGAGGTAACCGATGTAACTCCTACTCCTAGGGCAACTATAAATGAAACTATCATAGGTCCTGTTGTAACCCCGCCTGCATCAAAAGAAACTGCAAAATATTCTGCAGGAGCAAAAATTCCTATTATGAAAGCAAGTGAGTATCCAACAATAAAAAAATATTTAATAGGTACATTTATAAATATTCTTGTAAAAGCTATGGCCAAAAATATACCTAGCCCTATGGCAACAGGTATTATTAAGAGCAACCTTCCTATTTCTCCTTGAGAAACATCACTTACTTGTTTAGCCAAAATTTGCACATCAGGATCAGCTACAGTTACTACAAAACCTAGAATAAAACCGAATAATATTATTAACCATAGCTTGCCTTTGCGTACGAGAGCTGCACCAATAAGCTCTCCAACAGGTATAAAACCTGCTTTTACCCCAATCATAAAAAGTATTAAGCCTAACATTACCATAATGCTTCCTCCAATGAATTTAATGAACATTGTAGAAGGAAGTTTAACTATTGTAATTTGTAATATTGTAACCAATATTGTAACCGGTAGTATAGAATAAACAACCTCTAGTACTGTTTCCTTTATGTTCAAAAAAACACCCCCTATACCATTTATTCAGAATGTCGATATTTTATCCGTTTAGTACTTATTAAATTTTATAATCTATTTGTTAGGATTTCTTTATGATATCCAATACATATCCAATTTCTATTAACTTCTATTAATAATAGCAACTATGTAGGCTTTATATTAATGATTTTATTGTATTAGCTTACCTTATGTTTGTCAAATACATTAAAGCTTCACATAAAACTTTGTCATAACGGTGACATTTCGTGCCTTATGTTAATATATTATAACTAGGATGCAATTGACTCTTCCGAATTATTGAAAAATGCATTATAAATATAAGTTGACATATTAAAGCAATTAGCTTTGGTTATGTCAAATAGAAAAGAAGGTGATAATATATGCCTATTTCCAGTAGGGAGCTGTTTGCCAGACTAATTAAGTGTGAAGCCGATGGTGAAGGCATCGATGGTATGAAAGCTGTAGCCACTGTAGTAATGAATAGGGTCCATGTAGCATATGGTGAATATTTGAGAGAATGTGAGGGAAACCTTCGCAGAGTTATTGAACAACCTTATCAGTTTACATGTATGCTTACTCAAGTGTATGGTGAACTTAATCCCCAAAATGTATGGAATATTCCACCGGATCAAATTCACTATGATATTGCAGATTGGGCCCTTGCAGGAAATAAACATTCCGGTGCAAATGATTGCTTATGGTATATGAATCCTTTCCAACCTTCATGCCCAACTGTTTTCCCATATAATGGAACAGGCAGTGTTTTCAACAGAATAGGCGAACACTGCTTTTATATACCTACATCATTATATGCCCAGACATAATTTGAATTCTGCAAAAATAACACAAGAATTACACTATAAATATATTCAGTTTAAATGAAAAAGATATTTGTTATTACCAAATATTACCGAAATTTGATTTCAAAGGAGGATTATTATTTATGCTCAAACCTAGAAATTTTTGTGGAGGTACACTCCCGGCAATGCAGGGACAATTTGCCCCATATACTACCATGCCCCAATATCAATCGCAACCTTTTCAGCCTTCACAACCCGTAACTATTCCTATGCCGGCACTGCCAACAGGAGTACCTACAGGTCCTTCATATAATGGATTAACCCCCTCTTTTCAAGTCCCATCAGTACCTCCAGTACCTTCAGTAGAACAGCCACCGCAAAGTGTTCAAAGCCCTTATTATTTGGCAGGGTTTTTACGAAGACATATTGGCAGGATGATGAGAGTTGAATTTCTGCTAGGGACTACCGCACCCCTGGTCGATAGAGTCGGTACTCTTGTAGATGTTGGTGCAAGCTATATAGTGCTTAGACTTGTTGGAACTGATGATATGGTAGTGTGCGATTTATATTCTATAAAATTTGTTACAATTTTTAAGAGTTTAGCTGAAAGCCCGCAATTTTAGTCCCTGGAATGAAGGCTTAATCAGTTACTCAAAATTCACTTATATTGCTTGAAATCTGCAGACTTTAGTCATACAGATTCTCAGAGCTAAACGAAAATTAAGGGTATAACAAAAGTCAGGGAAAGCAATGAAAAGATTCCTTGACTTTTCTATATTCCTCAACAAATTAATATTTCCCTATGGTTTCCTAGCGAACAAGAAAATTTGCTTCGATGTTCAAGTTATGAGCGAAGCGAATTTTCTTGGCAATTCTTAATATTGAATAATTAAAATTTCCTTGATTTTGAGCCCTCTCACGATTCAGGTCACCAATATTCTTGACAATTTCATGAAAACTATACAAATTTATGGGTATAAATGAATAATTATTCGTATATATTAATAAAATTTCAAAAAACCAATTGTCTTATTTGAAATTTCATATATAATATTACTAATAAGCATATATTTCCTTATTTTTATCTGTGATATGCTTGAAATAAGAAACATATATCAGTATTATATTTTTTGAAGAGGAGTGAAAGAAAATGACTAAAATTAAAAAAACCCTAAGTATTATTCTGGTAATAGGTTTAATAGCTGTTCTCTTTAGCGGTTGCAATAAGACAGGAAAATCAACAGATGAAATTAAAATAGGTGTGAATTATGAGTTGTCCGGTAAAGTAGCAACTTATGGACAAAGTAGTGTTGACGGAATTTTGATGGCTATTGATGAAATTAATGAAGCAGATGGCGTACTTAATAAAAAAATCAACCCAATAAAAATCGATAATAAATCTGATTCTGCAGAAGCAACCAGTGTAGCAACAAGACTTGCAACACAAGATAAAGTAGTTGCTATCCTAGGTCCGGCAACATCAGGTGCATTTAAAGCTACAATACCTGTAGCAACAAAAAATAAAATACCTATATTGTCTGCATCTACAACTGATGATGATGTTACTGTTGATGCTAAAGGTGTAAAGGAATATGCTTTTAAAATTTGTTTCAATGATTCTTTTCAGGGGAAAGTAATGGCAAGCTTTGCACTAAATAACCTGAATGCAAAAAGCGCAGTTATTATTTTTGACAACGCCAGCGATTATAGTTTAGGTCTTAAAAAGAATTTTAAGGAAACCTTTACCGCCGGAGGGGGTAAAATAAACGGGGAAGAAGCTTATGTAGCAGGTGAAACAGACTTTAATGCAATCCTTACTAAAATCAAGGGATTAGACTTTGATGTAATATTTATCCCAGGATATTACGAGGAGGCCGGTCTTATCATAAAACAGGCAAAAGCTTTGGAAATTAACAAACCTGTCCTTGGAGCAGATGGTTTTGATTCCCCAACACTTGTTGACCTTGCCGGTAAAGATGCATTAAATCAGGTTTACTTCTCAAACCACTATTCATCACTAGATAAAGACCCTAAAGTTCTGGAATTTATCGAAAACTTCAATAAAAAACATGGGAAAGAGCCTGACGCATTTAATGCATTGGGATATGACCTTGGATACTTTATTGCCGATGCAATCAAAAGAGCAAATTCCTTAGATCCTGAAAAAATAAAGGAAGCTTTGGCAGAAACAAAAGATTTTAAAGGTGTTACAGGTAGTTTCAGCATAGACGAAAATCATAATGCTATAAAATCTGCTGTTGTCATTGAATTAAAAGACGGAGAGCAGGTTAGTGCAGTTAAGGTAGCTCCATAATAGTTTCCCGTTATTTCCCCGCAATAGTTACTATAATAAGGGAAACGAATATTTTTATGGTTATGAATCCTTTTCCAAATACCAGTATAGGGGTTTTTTCAAATGTATATAAATTCCTACACTGCACAAAAATGAAATAGACATACCAAAAAAATAGATATATAATGTGGGTGAGAGGATATTTGCCTCTCACTTATTTATTGTTTAGTACATGATTTTATAAGCTCATAAGCTTACAGTTTA
>CAZEYH010000275.1:0-457 GCA_964515895.1 uncultured Clostridiaceae bacterium
CTATTAAGCCTTTTTCAATCAGTTTTCTCCTTATAAACTCATCAGGTTTATTCCAAGTTCCTCCATTGGACATTATTACTACTGTTTTACCAGGCTGCTTTTGAGTTAAGAGTGCTGACAACGCATAAACCCAATCTCCTGAAATAGTCCTCTTAGCCTTTGAGAAATATTTCATTAGATTCTTATTATGTTTTACTTCTTTTTCAATATTTGCCCATCTCATTCCCAAAGGTGGATTTGAAAATACCTTATTAGCCATCAAATCAGTGTAATCTTGGCTTAAAATATTTCCCTGTTTAACATCTATGTCTAGGTTAGTGATGAGACTTCTTATATTTGCAACAATGACCGACCCTGTATTGACCTCTATTCCATTCATTGTAATTTCTGGTGAGTTTATACCGGCTTGGATTAGGAAGGAGTTGACACCTGAACCCATATCTAGTACCTTGTCTCC
>CAZEYH010000275.1:467-4379 GCA_964515895.1 uncultured Clostridiaceae bacterium
CTTTTTTATGTCCAATAATCTTAGGGCTAAGTTGGATACTCCTTCAGGAGTACTATGCACATCCATTTCTGAAAATTTTTCTGGTTTAGAAAATAGGATAGCTGCCTTCAACTTGTTTTCATCATACTTGTTAGCTAATTCTTCAATAAAGTTATCTTGAACTTTTGAGAGTATTTTTTGCATATACAAACTTGATATTTCGTTAATATGACTATTGGCGATTACATATCCTTCAATATCCTTATTGTCTTTTAAATCTTTATACACCAACGCTAAAAACAAATATGACACAACTTCATGAAATTCTAATCTAATAGATATCTCCCTAAAACTTTCGATAACATCTCTTAATAAGTCTTGAAAATCAATCTCTTTTAATTTGCTAAATTCACTTTTTTTCAATTATATTACCCCCAATCTCTTATATGGTTATTATAAACCATGATTAATTTGTTGTCAATGGTTTTTAATAACCATTTTGTGTTTTGTGTAAAAACACTAAGAGTATTACCCTCGTAGTTAGCCATCCTATTTTCTTACCTTATCCCTCAACTTTTCTCTTATAAAGGTAGATATACTTGATAAGTGTAATTTCTCCAGCTCACTTTGGACATTAATCCAATGGTCAAATACTAAAAGATTCTCTTCTTTAGGGTTTAAGACTAAATCAAAGAAGTATTCACTATCAGGTACTATTAAGTTCTGCATATGTTCTGTCTTTATAGATATGATAATAGTCATATCAGTAAAGCATTTTGCCTTGCTAGAGACCCACTTGTTAAACTCATTAGATAAATCATCACGCTTCTGAAAATACTCTGTCAGTACTGAGTCAACATCCTCCATGAATAAACTCTTGTCATAATCTTGGATATACTCCTTGTCTAGTCCAAGGTTTTCAAGTTGTCTAGCCACATACCTTTCATGTTTAATATT
Organism: uncultured Clostridiaceae bacterium; assembly: GCA_964515895.1. Taxonomy (GTDB): domain Bacteria; phylum Bacillota; class Clostridia; order Acetivibrionales; family DUMC01; genus CAZEYH01. The sequence goes on from CAZEYH010000275.1 coordinate 1,404, forward strand.
TTTTAATTCTACTACTTTTTGATTCTTCATGATTTTTCCCTCCTTTTTCTTTTCACATATATCTTTAATTTAAAAGTGTTCTAAAGGTAACAGCTTAAAAAATTTTCATAGGACTTTGATCACTTTTTATAAAAAAAGAGACTTTAAAGGAGGTAATTTCCTTTTATAGTCTCTTAAAATTAACAATTCAAAATTTTATTTTCTTATTAATATATACTTTTATATCTACTTAAGATCGTATTCCCTTATATCAAAACCCGCCTCTTGAAATCCCGCAATAATACTTTTCTTATATACTTCTCTAGCAATCTTATCACTCATTTTGTAATCCTTGGTCATAAGATAGGCTATGGCACTTGTTTCTAGTCCGTTTATACCACCCTTTCCAGGGCATCACTTAACACCTCATTACCATCTAAGTAAGACATCATCAAAATGAAGTTGCTAGATAGGTGATTTTGACTATCCTTTGAATAGAGATCTCAGTTAACCTTCTAAGACTAGTTTGTTTTCTTCATCTTAGCAAAGGCTACATAGGATAAGATCATCTGAACAATTACAAACATAAAATACATCATAAAAAGCAAAATCGATACACTATAAAGAATTGCTCCTACTAATATGAAGCCCCTCTTGTTCATAAAATAGCCTAGAATATTAAAAAGTAACCCAATCCCTACCGTTAACATATGAGGAAATACTAAAGCGGTTGCTATAGCTGCTCCAGCTTGCTCAGCTCCTTCAGTACTGCTTAATCCTCCAGCAAAATGAGAGATTAAATAAATTAAGTACAATAGTGAAAGAATCCATGAAATCAGTGCTAATTTGCTCTTTTTCTCTTTTATTACTAGTTCACCCATTTGTTTTCCTCCTTTAGTAATAGATATAATTTGGGATTATATTATCAAAAATTGTCACTTAATTGGTATGCTGCTGGCATACACATTTCAGTTTTTAAAAATAAAGAAAGCCTAATCCCTTTATTTTAAAGGTTTAGGCTCTTGACTGTTAAAAATAGGTCTAGTAGAAAGCTAGTTTAGTCTATTTTAAGAGAAAACATACTCTTGTTTGTTACATTCAGGTGTCTGATGGGAAATCAGCTGTAAGTTCAACTGGATAGGCCTTGGTAGGCCGTCCTTCAATAAAGATTGTTTTTTCTTTCCCCATAAAGAATAGGTGAATCCTGTCCCTATTCCTGGTTATAAACCCCTGACTTATACCTTCCAGGGTTTCTCCTGCTTGTATTTGCTTCACAAGGGGTGTTACATCCTCTATGGGGGTTAAATCCGGTATTAAATTGATATCATTTTGCTTGACGGTTAGCCTAACATTCTCTCCTATGGTCTGGGGCCTATTTGAATTGTTGGTCCAATCATAGGTTATGATGACTACAGTTTCAAGCTTTTTATTTACCGCTGTTTTGATTTGTTTTATCCTGATTTCATTGGAATCATCTACAGAAAAGGCCTCTCCAAGGGCAGCTGTTTTAGGCGGTAAAAAAGAACTATAGATTTCTCCATCATCCTTGGTTCTTACTTCATCATGACTACATCCGCCTACCATTAACAATATTGAAAGTAAGATGATATAGAATGGCTTTTTCATATCTATCTCCACCTTTATTTTCCTGACAGTTGTGAAACTGCCTCATCATCTGGGTCCTCAAAGCCAAGGACCAGGGTTAGGATAAAGCCTGCCACAAAGGCAATGACACAGGTCAAGATTGCATAGATTAAGTTTGAAAGAGGTTCCTTATCCGAGAAATATCCAACCAGGGATAAAACCCCAGGAGTTACAAAGGAATAACACTTGATTTGTGTAATACCAGCAAAGAAACCTGCCCCACCTCCTGCTAGCATGGCTGCATAGAGGGGCTTCTTCAAGGGTATGGCTATTCCATACAGGGAGGACTGGGATATACCAAATATGGCAGTCACCCCTGCAGATGCTGAGAAACTCTTATACATCTTGCTTTTGGTTTTTAGGCTTATGGCAAAGCTGCAACCTGCTAAGGCGAGGTTAGATGCCATATTTCCTGGTAGTAGCACAGTGTCGTATCCCAGTTGGGCTAGGTTCTGGGTGGCCAGGGGAAAGAGGGAATAGTGGGATCCGGTAAGTACCATAAAGGGTGCAAAAGCACCAACTAATGTTGGCACCAACCAGGCCACATGGGTATTTAAAAAGCCTAGTCCCGCTGCCAATAGGTTTCCCAACCAGGTGCCTATAGGTCCTAGAATGGTAAGGCCCATAAAAGCTGTACCAAATAGGGTTAGAACCGGTACAAATACTGGTTTTAACAGGCTAGGAACAATCCTGTCGACTCCCTTTTCCAGGTAGGACTGGATCCAGACTATTAGGATAATTGGGAGGACACTTGAGGGGTATTTGCTATAGGTTACTGGGATAACCCCAAACAAGGTCAGGTTCCATCCTACTGATTGGGCCCACTCAAAGAGTTCTGTTATGCTGGGATAGACTAGAAAGGCAGCAACTGAGGCAGCCATATAGGGAGACGCCCCAAAAACTCTTGCTGCTGAGAAGGCTAGGAATATAGGTAGAAAGTAGAATACTGCATCCCCCATGGCATTTAGGAAGATGTAACTACTACTTACCTGCTCTATCACACCAAGGGTTAGGAGGATATCCCGCAAGGCTTGCAGGATTCCAGCCCCGATTATAATGGATATAATTGGTCCAAATATACTGCCGAGAATATCAAAGATATTCTGGGGAAATTTTGATTTAGTCCTTTGATTATTTTCTAATCTGCTCATATTAGAAAACCGCCTTCCTAACCTTTATAGTAGAAATCTGGAATCCTGGTCCATCTTTCCTTCAACCAATGGGCAATGGCCTTGGGTTCTCTTGCCCTGGTAAATACTCCTTTTTTATTTCCTTGGACACGACCAATTCCAATCTTGGTTTCAAAGTCGGCAAAATTCCATGTCTGTTCTCCTATAAAGCTGGGGTAGTCGT
>CAZEYH010000276.1:0-4371 GCA_964515895.1 uncultured Clostridiaceae bacterium
TCAGTTCTTTCCATTCAGCTTTCATATTTATAAGGAAGTTTTCATATAAATGAGTATTTAGCGTCTCACCCCAGTTAAAAAGCCATTTAAATGCTGCAGGTTTGCCTGTAAAACCAACTGCTCCCGGTTTAGCTTTTTCCCAGCCTACACCTTCCTCACCGTACCACCAATTAAGCCACTCGTAGTTACCGCTCTTGATGTCCGGAATACAATCATAGAACTGTGCATCTGCCCAACGGATAGCAACTTCAGGATGTTCGCAATATGAACTAATATAGAAATATGGATAAGGCTGCCAAAATTCAAGGGGTGATTGTTTTAAACCGGTCGGACCGGTAAGAGGTTCAATCACCTCAAACTCAAATATTGTAGGATCATTCATACTAAATATACCGACAGTACCACCAACAACGCTACCGACACGATTTCCATTCTGTGCAGCACCAAGAGCTTTAGCCTGCTCAACAGTCATTGAGAAGCACTCATTATCCATCAACTTTTCTTCATATAGTTTCCTATAATAACGGAGACCTTCTCTCCAGCCTTCTTGAGCATAACTTACTTTAACAGTTCCATCCTCAATATATTTTTTCGCATCACCAACCGGACTATATACAAATGCATTCATAATATAATTTGGAAGGGTGGCATTATAACCTTGTTCATATGCAATATAAGGAATCTCATCGTTTGGATCTCCGTTACCATTAGCATCTTTATCCTTAAAAGCTTTTAATACATTATAGAAGTCATCTGTTGTTTTAGGAATCTCTAATCCTAAATTCTTTAGCCATTTCATATTCATCCACATTTTCTGTGTATGCCTTACATGAACCGTTTCATAATATCTCCCTAAAAAGTAAATATTACCATCATAGCACGTTAACATAGATTTGATTTTATCATTTGTTGCAAAAAGTTTTTTTATGTTTACAGTGTGCTCATCAATCAATTTAGTCAAATCCATCAACACACTTTGTACGCCATATGCTTCAACTACGCCACGGCCTAAACCTGTGAGAAACACATCAGGCATATCATTCTTAGCATTTGCCGCTAACATTAGGGTTAACTTCTCACTTGCATCAGCAGCTGATGCAAGCATCCAATCTACATGTACATTTGTATTTTCTTCAAGCCATTTCACTGCATAGTTGGTACTATAGTTTTCCACATAAGGACTAGCAGCTTGAAACACTTTAAGTGTTACAGGCTTATCAACTATTGGAAATTGCCCCGGGGCTGATAATGTGTATCCTTTTCCTGTGTCCTTTTTTGCATCAGTTTGGCTTTCCTCTTTCTGAACTGTTTCATCCTTTTTACCTTTTTCATTCCCACATGCGCAAAGCATAGTTGACATACATAGTAGCAAAACAAGTAAAAATATTAAACATTTTTTCATCACAAGTTACCTCCAGTTAATTTATTTTATTAACGGCATTTGCCGTAATAATCATATAGTTTCATTGCAATATAATGAGTAAATTATCCTTTTATAGCTCCAATCATTACTCCCTTCACGAAGTACTTTTGTACAAATGGATATATACATAGCACGGGAAGACTTGCTACAATTATTAAAGAGTATTTTAGCAACTCAAATATTGACTGTCTTACTGCTATATCATCTACACTCATCTTTCCGCTGGCAAGAGCTTCAGCATCCATTCTATTCTGTATCAAAATCTCACGCAGAATTATCTGTAATGGATACTTATTCCTATCATGCAGATATACTAATGCATTAAAATATGAATTCCAATATCCTACCGCATAGAATAGTGCTATAACTGCAATAATCGCCTTAGATAACGGAAGAACAACTTTAATAAAAAATTTGAAATCTGAACACCCATCTATTTGTGATGCTTCTAAAAGTTCGCTTGGTATTGTAGATTTTAAAAAGGTTCTTGTAATGATTACATTATAAACTGACAAAGCTCCAGGAATAATCATAACCGCTCGGGTGTTTACCAGGCCTAATGAACTCATAAGCAGATAGGTAGGAATAAGGCCTCCTCCAAAGAACATAGTAAAAGTAAATATTAACATTATTTTGTTTCCAAGCTTATAATCCTTTCTCGACAATGGATATGCCGCTAACATTGTCATCATCACAGCAAGAATAGTACCGCAAGTTGTATAATATATGGTATTTAGGTAGCCTGTAGAAATATCCCGGTTCTCGAAAATAGTCCTATAACCTAGCAATGTCGGTCTGACCGGCCATAGCCAGACTTCACCTGCAGAAACAGCCTGGGGATCACTGAAAGAGCAACTGGTGATATAGATTAACGGATACAACACTACTACAAGTATTATAGAAAGGAATATATATATTATTATATTGAAAATCTTGTCGCCACGCGATTCTTTCATGATTTTTTCCTCCTTTTAATATAATCCCAATATATGGGATATGGATTACCAGAGACTTGTTTCTCCAAGTCTTCTTGCTATAGAATTAACAGTGACTAATAATAGGAAATTAACTACATTATTGAACATACCGATTGCGGTACTATATGAATATTGAGGCATTGATGATGCAAGGCCTTGTTTGTAGATAAGGGTTGAGATAACTTCACTGTACTCAGTATTAGTTGGGTTTTGAAGCAATAATACCTTTTCAAAACCAACATTCATTAGTGACCCTGTATTAAGGATTAATAAGATTACAATTGTAGGTACTATACTAGGTATGTCTATATATAATACCCTTTTAAATCTTGATGCACCATCAACAATTGCAGCTTCATGTAAAGTAGGATCTATACTAGAAAGTGCACTTATATATATAATTGCGCTGAAACCCATGTTTTGCCAAATACCCGACCAAACATAAATCGATCTGAAATAAGAACCGGTAGCCATAAACAGAACTTCCTCGCCACCTAATGCTTTTATAAAGCTGTTAACAAATCCGTATTTAGGAGAAAGTACTTGAATAACAATACCAACAAGAACAACAACAGAAATAAAATGAGGTGCATAAGTTACCATCTGAACTGTTTTCTTAAACTTTAAATTTTTACAACAGTTCAGTGCTAGTGCAAGTAATATTGGAATAGGAAAACCTACAACCAAGCTATAAAGATTTAGGAGTATTGTGTTCTTAATGACTCTTTTAAACAGATAGGATTGAAAAAATTTAATAAAATGCTTCATGCCAACCCATTGGCTGCCCCATATTCCATCCGCTGCTTTATAATTCTTAAAAGCAATTTGCAATCCATACATTGGAACATAGTAAAATAGCACCACAAAACAAAAGGGTAAAAATATCATTGCTGTGAGTTGCCAGTTTTTCTCGATCCAATTCTTTATTTTGAAGGGTTTATTGACATCCAGTCTTCTTATAGCCATTGGTTTGGTCTTGACAATACTATTTTTTGTCATCATTTACCTCCTTATGTTTACAAGCAATACTCGGAAAGTCAAATATATCTAATATTATATATATGTATATGTGAAAAACTACATTAGTTTAACTATCCGGGTTTCATAATTATATATTTCATAAATAATCATCCCTTTCTATATTATGCTGCATGATGCCGTTTAATTAGATTATTTTTACAGACAGTCTCTCTATATTGTCAAATTGCAAAAATTTATATCATCCTTTTCGCTTGTATATATTTTGTAATATCGTTTTTACTAATTTGATAATATATATGTTTATTGTTTACATAGGATGATTCATATTAAGATTCATATTAAATCTTATAAAGTTGGAAATCTTATGTTGAAATTTATTGAAATTTACCAGCATTGAAATTTACCAACTTTAATTTTCTTATATACGATTATCTGTATTTAGTCACTACTAGATGGAGATATCTTGAAGTCGTTTTTAATTGCATTTTTTTGATTGTGCTTATTAATTAGCAATGATTTTATAATTAATTGCATGAGTTATTTCTTTACTTTATTATGTAATAACGTTTATATAAATATTATACTATAGTAAAAGAGAATGTCAATAGCACTGTTATTTTTTGGTGCATTTATTTATTGCACCGTCCCAGATTGACCTGTAAGCTCTTTGAATATATAATAAGATTAAAATTAAGAAGAAGTAAGTACTTCTAGTTTTCACTATTAGTTTCAAAAAACCATCCAAAGGGGGAGTAAAAATGTATCCTTTATCATTCGTATTTCCTATCGATTGTGTAATGCTAACAAATGCAGCAGGCATACTAACTAATACCGGTCTTGAAATTAAGTGTATATTAAATGCATCACCGGGTAGGAAGATTGCTGTTAATGGCATATTATGTACGGCTACAAGGAATGAATACCATGCAAAGGTAATATTGCAGGATTACAGAACAATATTATCCGCAATCGACATAGAAACAGGTGAGC
>CAZEYH010000277.1:0-4350 GCA_964515895.1 uncultured Clostridiaceae bacterium
TATATATGAATGGTTCAATGGAGACTTTAATTTATCTTAAGGAAGTAGTATTGGCTATTTGTATTTTTATGATTATTCCTCAAAAAATTATTTTAAGTTTTTCAGACTTTACCGGCATTAATTCTAATCCTAGTATTGGAAAGGTAACTATTAGTTTACGCGCTAAGGAAATGATTGTTGAGAAACTAAACAAATTCTCAACAACATTTATGGAAGTAGCGAAAACTTTTAGTGAAGTATCTCCGGCAAAAACAGTAATACATAAGCATGATATTTCTTCAATGTTTGACCGAATAGTTGACAGGGTATGCAATGATTGCAGTTTATGTTTACATTGTTGGGACCGAAACTTTTATAGTACTTATCAGATAATGTTTAAAATTGTTGAGCGCCTTGATCAAAAAGGCTATATAGAGAGTGATGATATACCTTTGTATTTTAAAGAAAGATGTGAGAGATTAAATGACTTTGTCCAAGCTGTTAATAATATGTATGAGATATTTAAAGTAGACATAATGTGGAGAAGCAAGTTGGGGGAAAATAGAAACCTTTTATCACAACAACTTGAAGAGCTTTCAAAAGCAATATCCGGACTTGCCTTAGAAATAGATTCTGATGCTCATTTCAAGACTGAGTTTGAAAATACCCTGCTTTTCATATTAAAGAGGGAAGGTATAAGAGCAGCAGAAGTACTAGCAATAGAAAATAAATATGGTAAGTATGAAGTAAGTATTTCACATAAAGGCTGCGGAGGAAAACGATACTGTAATAGTGTAATAAATAAAATAGTATCTGATGTAGTTGGTAGGAAAATGATTAAAGATACTTATGGCTGTAACAAAAAGGATTCAAAAAACTTATGTTTACTGAAATTCATAGAACAAGAAAAATATAGTATTACAACCGGAGTAGCAACAATTTCCAAATATGATGAGTTACATGGTAACATTGTATCCGGAGATAATTATACATTTACAAACAGTAGTGATGGTAAATATGTTTTGGCGTTAAGTGATGGTATGGGTTCAGGAGAAAAAGCCTCTATGCAAAGCAGAGCTACAATAAATTTAATTGAGCAGTTTATGGAATCAGGATTTGATAAAGATGCTACAGTAAAGCTAATTAACTCAATATTGGCACTAAAATCCAATGATGATTATTTTTCAACCATAGATTTATGCCTAATAAATTTAAATGATGGGGCAATAGAGTTTATAAAAATCGGTGCAGCGCCAACTATTATTAAAAGAAAAGAGACTGTTGATATTATTAAAACAGTATCACTTCCTGCAGGAATATTAACTAATATGGAAATTGAATTTATCCATAGGCAACTCAGTGATGGGGACATGGTTATACAAATAAGTGATGGAGTTATAGATGCTTTTGAAAGCGAGACAGAAAACAGTGAAAAGGTATTTTGCAGGTTTGTCAGAGAAATTAAGAGTATAAATCCTCAAGCAGTAGCAGACATTATATTAGATGAGGCATATAAAAAATCAGGCGGTAAGCCTTCAGATGATATGACAGTAATTGTAGCGAAATTTTGGAAAAAATCAGTATAAAATGTGTATAAATCTAACATTTTTTTCACAAACTACATATAAAGTTATGAAGTTACGATATTTATTATTTTGTTAAGTATTTAAAATACTTATACTAATTATTATTAATAGGGCTAATAATAGTTAACGTTACTTTTTTTGTTGTATTTGTTGTACCTGATTTGATAGTAACTGGTGGAAGGCGAAAATTATAGGAACCGTTAATATTTTTGTAGCCCTAAATGGAGGATAGTTATGGATTTTGAGAATGTTAGGAGAATTGTTGTAATAAAAAATGTAGCATCTAACTATATTGAAGAGGCAATTTTCATACTGCGAAGTGATTCCAAGGTTGAAAACAATTTACTAAAAAAAGATAAGCAATTATATGGTAAATTTAATAACGATAAAGACTACTTAATTAAAGAGGCCCAATTAATTATAAATAATTACATAAAAGAATGTGAAAAAAACGGAATATCCTATTCAAACTCAAATATTCGCAACTCAACTATTTACAATAAGAAACTTCTTAAATCAAGGATCTCCATTAATACTATTATTAATATTGCTTTATTTAGCAGCCTTGCTATTTTATTGTTTTTTATGGTAAAAATGTTTTTCTAATATTAAATATGACAATTCATAGAAAACTATGGAAAAACGGAAAACCTATGCATTGATTTTATATGATATTAGATGTATTATATATATCAGCATGAATGAAACTTGATTAAAAGTATAATCATAAAATATTTTATGATTATACTATACAGGAATGTGCAGAACAGGAATGTGCAGAGAATTGTAATAAAATATATTAGAGTATGGAGATTGTGATGTTGATGAATAGGTTGCTGGATATATTGTTATTTCCTAAAGATTTATATAAAAGGATTACAGATAGAAAACTAAGTTTGTATGCAGGAATAATATTTATTGGGTTAGCAGATTTTGGATTTGTTTTATATAAGAATTTTAATGAACTATTCACAAATAAAACTCAAGGCGATTTAATTTTTAATATTATTCTATCAATTCTTTTTGTAATTGTTATAGGAATAATTGATGTGTTCTTTTTTTCACTTCCTTTGTTTGACTTGTTCAAGCGTTTTAAGAAGGATAAAAACTTACCCCAAAATAGAGGCATTACAGATATTAAGGACAGTGGCATTAAAGATCGGGATATTAGAGACAAAGGCTTGTTGATAAAGCTTATAAAGGTTTATATAGTTACACATTTTCTGATATTACCTGCTGAAATTGTAGTTTTCTTAATTTACCGTAATATAATTAACAATACCGGTATTGTAACGTGGGTTATGTACATTTCGGTTATAATTGATTTACTCATACCCATCTGGTTTAGTGCAGCTATATCAAGAGGCGTAAATGTGTTGTATGATTTTAAACCTATATTTAAGCGGTTGGCATTTGTAATAATATTCGTATGGAACCATCTACTGGCTTATGCTTTTTCTTATATGATAGATAAATGGATGTTAGTATTATTTAGATAGTATTTGATTTCGGCATAAGTAGTTATGCAGGGAATGGTAAAGTCATGAATTAAATTTTTTTTTCAAAGCATCCAATAATTTTTGTTCATATGCCGGATTTTGAATAACGGAGTCTACGCCATCTTTTATTTCTTTCGCATATTCATAACATTGCAATGCTGTATCGTAATTAATCCATTCAAAATTATCACCGGGGTATCGAATTTCAATATAGAAATCATTTAAAAACCTGCATTGTTTAGTTAAGCATTTTAATTCAGGAAATGTTTTTACTAGTTCTCTTAATAAGGCGTTTAAATTGTGACTTTCACTTAGTCTTGTTTCAAATGGTAAATCAAAGGCAATAAATAAATGCTTCAAAAACTTTTCAACCGCTTGGGTACAACTTGCCGCACAATTGTTATAACCGCCAACGAAGCTTTTTAATTCGGAGTTGATACCGATTTTAGCAAAATACAAATCGCTTACTGCAATATCATAGTAACTACCTTTCATATAGCACCTTCCCTTTTTGTTCAATGTCGTTGACAATCGATATACTTATTCCTTTATTCCGCTCAAAATCTGCGCAGTTGAAGAAAACAACATCGTATGGTATATTAGTGATAGATTCCCGCTCCATCAACATGTCTTCAATTTTGTTAATAATATTCAACCGAAAGTTTCTATCAGCAGGTATTTTATCGTTAACAATGACAGCTAAATCAATATCGCTTTTATTTGTCACTTTTCCTGTAGCACAGCTTCCAAACAAATATATTTTATCTATATTTTCGTTATGACTAAATTTCTCTGTTAATAAATAAATAAAAAATTTATAATCAAAAGGAATATTCAATTTGCCGATTTTTGATTCTATCATTGAATCCATATTAACACTTCCCTTTTAATATGTAAGTTCTTTTATTTTATTATACTAGATTTTATTATAAAATAAAAGGGTCAAGATGTTAAGTCAGAATATGCTTGACTTAAATCTATTGCTAATTCTTAATTTATAGCATATAATATATTTGAGTTTAAGGATACACTATGTTTTCTTAAAATATGTATTAATATTTAGTAATATTTGTCCCGGTGGCCTAATGGATAAGGCTGTGGATTCCGGATCCACCGATGCGGGTTCGATTCCTGCCCGGGGCGCCAATATTTTATGCTATGGGTTTTTGAAATATTCGGTTCTCTCTATTCTAATCATTCAAATCTGCCATTAACTCTTCTACAGAGTTAAAGCTTTTCACCCTTCCTACTTTTATATCATCATCAGCCTGTTTTTCGCCTTCTTG
>CAZEYH010000278.1:0-4344 GCA_964515895.1 uncultured Clostridiaceae bacterium
TCCGTTTGTACAAGCACTTGTGATTACATATTGTATGGCTGTTTTGCTTTCCTCTGCCAATTTTTCTGAGAAAACAAGTTCTACTGATGAGTTTTTAGGTCCAATTTCTCCAATAATTGGAGCAGAAATTAACCTAGGTAACAATGCGTCTATTCTTGCTTGTAAAGCTGCTTTAACTTCTCCTTCTTCAAGTGCAGCTATTAATTCTTTGGCTGCATTTACATTTTCTAATGTTTTGCGCTCTTCTGCCTTTTCCACTGCCTCCATTGCTGCCATTACATCTACAATAGCCTGTTGTTGCGCTATTATAGTATCCCAAGCTGTTGTATCATACTCTGTATCAAGTGCTAATACTGCATCTATTTTAGCTTTGGCTGCATCAACAGCTATTTGGGCAGCTGCTGCATTTTCTGCACCTGATACTAATGTCGGTAATCCATCTATTGCTATCTGTGCAGCTTCTTTTGCAGCCATAATATTTACTTTAGCTTGTTGTTGAGCTATTACATTATCCCATGCCGCTGTATCATATTCTGTATCAAGTGCTAATACTGCATCTATTTTAGCTTTGGCTGCATCAACAGCTATTTGGGCAGCTGCTGCATTTTCTGCAGCTGATACTAATGTCGGTAATCCATCTATTGCGGACTGCGCAGCTTCTTTTGCTGCCATAGCATTAACTATAGCTTGTTGTTTTGCTATTACAGCATCCCATGCTGATATATCATATTCTTCATCACGTGCTACTACCGCAGCTATTTTAGCTTTTGCTGCATCAATTGCTTTTTGTGCATTTTCTGCATTTCCTGCTGCCAATATCGATTCCGGTAATCCATTAACAGCTGCTCGTGCTTCTAATATCGCTGCTGCTAATGTAAGCATATTATTCACTTTATTTTGTTGCTCTGATATCACTTTATCCCATGCTGATGTATCATATTTTTCATCGCGCTCCACTACAGCAGCTATTTTAGCTTTTGCTGCATTAATAGCTTCTTGCGCTGTTAATATATCTAATACAGCTCCTGCTTCTTTTACTACTTTTGGTAAATGCTCGATAGATTCTTCTGCTTTCACTATTGCTGTTTCTAATGCAAGCATATCATTTACCTTTATTTGTTGCTTTGCTATTACATCATCCCATTCTTTTGTGTTATATCTTGAATCACGTGCTACTACTGCAGCTATTTTAACTTTTGCTATATCAATTGCATTTTGTGCTTCTGTTGCATTTTTTGCTGCTGATATTGATGCCGGTAAACCGGCAATAGCAGCCTTTGCTTCTAATATCGCTTCTGTCAATGTAGCTGTTTCTGCACTATTAATAATATCTCTACCTTTAATTTCAACAGCTTTCGTAAATGGTTTAGCTGTATTTTCTTTAATGTCTTTAATATAATCTATTGTATCATTCGAACAGACTTTATAAACTTCAGTAGCTGATACAGAATAAATGTTTACTATTATCTTACCATATACATCTATATATTCTCCATCAATCCATAAAGTCTCATGTGTATTATCAACTGTTGTTGTATAATCTGTTCCAGCCTTTAACTCTCCTCCATTATATTTCTTTATTATTTTTAGATCTAAAGGAATATATGGTTTAATGTTGCTAGCAGTATCTAAAGCTTCGGTAAATCTAATTATTATTTTCCCTTCTGGACTAACAACAATAGGTTGTTTGCTTATTAACTCCGGTTTAATCTTATCCTTAATTGTTTCTTCTAATACAACCGGCTCGACGCCAAAAAGATTAGTTATTGCTTTTCTTTCTACAATTTTAACCTTGTCTCTTGACGTATTATAAGGCAGATACCCGTTTATTGTAAGAATAAGCTTTGTTTGCCCATAATCATTTAATTCAGCATCCAATCCAGTAACTATAAGAGGTTTACTTATCCCATCAAGTTTAACTTCAAATGCACTCATGTCATAAGTTGAAAGCTCTTCATTAAAGGTCACTTCGATCCGATCCTGTTCAACAGCTACAACTTTTTCTATATATGGGGCATTATCACTATGTTTTATATCCTTTATTGTTATCAAGTCTGGTATAATTTCATTACCGGCTATATCTTTAACATTAATAACAAATAATTCTGTATAATTAGTTGTTATTAATGATTTTTGAGTTTCTGTTAGAGCAATTTTTACTATTTTATTTCCTGCATAAAACTCAGTCGCTCCTGTTAATTTTGTATAGGCTGAACCATTCTTCAAATAATAATTAGCTGAATTTAAAGCTGTATCTGAATCTAAATCCTCATTGAAGAATGCATATAGATACCAAGCAACTTCTTTTGCACCATACTTTTCAATTCCATAAGTTGTTTTAGTTAATATTGGCGGTGTTTTATCGTCAATATATAAAGTAGTGCTATAGAGAGTTAACTTATTAGTATTTAATGTAGCATCTCTTACATCTTTAATATTAACTATAATTGTTTTACCTTTTAAGTTTTTACCTAATTTAACAGTAAATTTCTTGTCTACTGTATCAGGACTTATATTAACAGTTAATCCGGATATTTTTCCGCCTCTTTCATCTAATATTTCTAAATTGTCATATTCAAAGGTTACTTTTTTTGTGAATTCGACAGTAAACTCGTCTTCGTCTGTTACCTTTATTTCTTTAATTTCAGGGGCAGTCTTATCAGCAGCAACTGTTATTGTATATACTGTTTCAATAAACTTATTACCCCAATCGTCCTTTATTTCACTACCAAGAGCTTTTGTCAATACTCTAAATGTAGTATTACCTTCATGTATAGGCCTTTCCATTGCTCTAGATTCCGGTTTCCCATCCTTATAAAACCATGCATAAACAGTCTTCACTGAATCATTAACTTTAATTTCATTGCTGTCAAACGTATCTTTTTCAGTTAGCTTCATTGCTGTCCAAGCTGTGAAGGTGTGTGAAAAGTGTTCCCTCGTTAAACCGGTTACAGGTTTGTTAAATGTAACCTTCACATATTCTTGTGTTGCTTCTTCTATTTCTGCTATAGGAGCTGTTTCATCTTTTTCATAAACAAAAGTTAATGTTCTTATAATATTCTTATATCCTGCGTGGTCTACAAAATTTTCAACAGTTACATCATACTCCCTGCCATCAATGAAAGAAGAATATACAGGTACTGTAATTGATCTTGTTCCCCATCCGATTATTCCATTTTTGTTTGCTGATAATGTACTATTTCCACTTTTAATTGTAACTTTTGCATCAGCAGACACTGCTATAGGTTCACTAAATGTTAACTCTATCTTTTTAGGTCCGGTTACTTCCAAGTCTAAAACATCTGGTAATGTGGCATCAAAAAATGTAAATTCTGTTTCTACTTTGGTGCCCAAAATTTTATTTGATATTGTTAATTTAGCTTTGCTTTGATTCTTAATACCATCTTCTAAAGTAAGAATAGCTGTATTTCCGTCTACACTAACAGCATTTACTTTCTTTGCAATATTCAATGTATAATTACCTTTATCAGCAACCGCTGTGTTTTTTGATACATCCTTATTAAAAACTACATAAAGCTCTTTCAAGTTATCAGCTACTATACTATCAATTTTAAGAATATCTTCTTTGATTGTTACATTAACTTTTGCAATAATATCAGTACCTTCAATTACTCCTGAAATCTGAGTTTTGGCCTTAGCCTTTGAAGTGTCAACAGCTGGCCAATTAACTCGTACATTCGCTACCTTTCCGTCACTGTAAACAGCTCTTACCGTAGAAGGCAGTCTTAGCCATTCTCCAACCTTAACTTCAATATCGTCAAGTGACTCTACTGATACAATAACGGCTTCTTCTATTAATCCTGCATTAATTGCTATTTCTTTTAAGTCCTCATCATCACCTACAATAGCTTCTATAACGGTGACTCCTTTGTTTTTCCCTGCAGCATATTCTGCTGTAAGTGCAAAGAAAGACATTCCAACAACATGATCTCTTAGAATTGTTTCAGTATCTAATTTAGCTGCTTCAGTTTGTGAAAAACCTGTTACGCTACAAAATTCAGAAGTTGAAAATTCATACTGAAAATCAATTCCTTGTACATAGCCTAACATTGCCAGAATCATTTTTGAATATTCTCTTCCAAGCAGATTATCCTTCGGTGCAAAATTACCATCTGGTCTCCCTACGATAACTTTATTTTCTACAGCATAGGCAATATATTTAATAGCCCATGTTGCAATTTCATCGGCATCCTTAAATCTTTTAAGAACATTAGATGCTTCCTTTTCACTCATCTTTAAGGCTTCTTCTTCAAGACCGAACATTCTTAAAAGAAGTGCTACTGCCTCTTCTCTTAATAGTTTGGCTTCAAGATTAGGTCTATA
>CAZEYH010000279.1:0-2717 GCA_964515895.1 uncultured Clostridiaceae bacterium
CCCATAAAATGTATTATAAAGAGGTCATAACTCATTCAAATACTATTTTTTTCTGCTGTCCTCTTCTGTTCTCTGCTGTTCATGTG
Organism: uncultured Clostridiaceae bacterium; assembly: GCA_964515895.1. GTDB lineage: Bacteria > Bacillota > Clostridia > Acetivibrionales > DUMC01 > CAZEYH01. Next base: position 87 of record CAZEYH010000279.1, read on the forward strand.
CGTTGTTCTTTCAAATTATTATTCAACTTTTTGACACTGACAGCTACTCCATCGCCAACCGGCAATATGCATGTATCGATGTTTTTATCATTACATATGCAATCTAGATATTCTCGAAGCCTTTTAACGATAGTCTTTTTTCTTCTTACTATCAATCTGTCATTTGCCACCATACCCTTATATAGTACATTATCTGAAACTAATATACCCCCTAAATCAAGTAAACGTAAACAGTCGGGTAGCAATTCCGGATACTGTCCCTTAGCAGCATCCAAGAATATCAAATCATACTTTTTATCAAGATATCTTACTACTTCAATAGCATCACCTGCAATTGTGTTTATAATATCTTGACATCCTGACATCTTTATGTTTTCTCTGGCCATCTCAATCATTGTACCGGAATTTTCTATTGTATCAATTAATCCTCCCGGTTGAAGATTTTGAGCTAATAAGATTGATGAATATCCTATTGCTGTGCCTATTTCAAGTATTTTTTTCGGTCTTACTATAAGCTCCAAAACTGTAAGAAGCTTTGCTACTTCCGGCTGTATGATGGGTATATTGTTTAATTGAGCATAACTCCTCAATTCCTTTAATGTACCCTCATCTTGATTTATAGTATTCCTAATATACTCTATAATATAATCATGGCAAATCATATTTTTCCCACTATACTTACTATCATCATATTTATCGTCATACTTGTTGTTATCGATAATCATCATTTTTTTCTGTCCTGTTTTATCTCGGTTGGTTATTTTTCCCTTTCTTTGTTATTAAAAGCCAACTCAATTTAATTAATTTTTGCATCTAAATTATCAGCCTTATTCGAAATCAGCCTTATTTTTGCTCACTTATCCTATTAGTGTGATTACTCATTCTTGTTTTTTGATGCATTTAACTGTGACTTAAGCTGTGCTCCAAGATGTTCACTGAATGTCCTTGAAAAATAGTGTCCCCCCGTCCCATCATTTTTTGCAACAAAATATAAATAATCATGCTCTTCGGGATAAAGAACTGCCTCTATGGAATCCCTACCAGGGCTGCAAATTGGCCCGGGCGGTAGTCCCTCATACATATAAGTATTGTATGGATCATCAATATCTTCATCTTCTATAGTTATTACCTCTTTTATCTTTCCTTCTTTTTTGTAAAGAATATATTGTACAGTAGCACAGGATTGAAGCTTTCTCAAAGAACTATTTTTACTATTTAATCTATTATAAAAAACTCCCGCAATTATTGGTCTTTCTTCAGCAACCTTTGCTTCCCTCTCAACAATAGATGCCAATGTTATTATTTCATCAATTGTCATGTTCAACTCTTTAGCTCTGTTATAATATTCAGGGATAAATATTTCGTCAAATCTTCTTAGCATCTTAAGGATTATTTCTTTTTCACTTTCACCGGATTTAGGGTCAAATTCGTATGTGTCAGGAAATAGATAGCCCTCAAGTCTATTTTCTCTTCGTTTTAAGTCTTTTAAAAATTGAAAATCAAATTTTACTGTATTTATAACTTTGTTAAATTCTTCCTTGTCAACAAGATTTTCCTTGGACAATGCATTGACAATTTGCAGATAATTATAACCTTCAGGTATTGTTACTCTTATTCCTACATTTGATAAAGGCCTTTCAGATAGAATTTCCATGAGGATATCATATCCCTTTAAGGAATTATAATTTTCATTTTTATCAATAGCATGAACTCCCGACCTATAAGTTCCATCATACCCATTAATTTTTGAGAATAGCCTGAATATGAATGTATTTTTAATAATGTCCTCTTTATATAATATATTGGCTATAGCTTCTGTTCCTGCTCCCCTTGGTATTTCAATTAAAACTTGATGTTCCAAAGGTATTTCGGCCACCACATCCCTTACACTATAATCATTTACAATATAATCATAAGTAGCATATCCTGTTCCAAAGGTTACAGCTATCAGAAAGACAAAAATGCCCCACCTAATAATTGACTTTTTCACTAGTAATCAGTCCTTTACCCTTTACTCTTTACTTTTACTTTCTTTTAAGCTTATGACTTTATACTCTTCCGGTTTTCCGGTCTTGCTTTTTTTTGGGTTTTTAGCTTTTTCCCTCTTTTGAACTTCTGGATTTTGCTCTTTGTTCAGTGTTAAGTATCTTCTTTCTCAATCTAATATTTTTTGGAGTTATTTCAACTAATTCATCATCTTCTATAAATTCCAGAGATTGTTCAAGAGATAACACCTTCGGGGGGGTAAGCCTTAAAGCCTCATCCGACCCGGCTGCCCTCATATTTGTAGTATGCTTTTTTTTACAAACATTAATAACTATATCTTCAGTTCTAGGGTTTTCACCTACTATCATTCCTTCATATACTTTAACTCCGGGACCAATGAACAAATTACCACGTTCCTGGGCATTGTACAACCCATATGTTACTGCTTCTCCTTGTTCCCAAGCAACAAGTGAGCCTTTCTGCCGTCCAATCAATTCACCTTTATAAGGCTCATAGCCGTAGAATACATGATTCATTATACCATTGCCTTTGGTATCGGTCAAAATTTCTGAACGGTAACCTATAAGTCCTCTTGCAGGTATTTTAAACTCTAGTCGCATATAACCTTCATTGGCAGATTGCATA
>CAZEYH010000279.1:2727-4339 GCA_964515895.1 uncultured Clostridiaceae bacterium
TGCCTTCCTCGGCCCTAGTTTTTCCATAACAATCCCCATATAATCTTCAGGAACATCAATTATCAAATATTCTATTGGCTCACATGATACACCATTTATTTCCTTCATAATAACTCTAGGCTTTGATACTTGAAATTCATAACCCTGCCTTCTCATTGTTTCAATTAATATTGAAAGATGAAGTTCTCCCCTGCCCGAAACAACAAAAGAATCCGGTGTATTTGTTTCTTCAACTTTTAAACTCACATCAGTTTCCAGTTCTTTGAATAACCTCTCTCTTAAATGTCTGGATGTCACATACGTTCCTTCACGTCCGGCAAAAGGACTGTCATTAACATTAAACGTCATAGAAACTGTAGGCTCGTCAATATTTAAAAAAGGTAGAGGATCAGGGTGGGTCTTATCACAAATTGTTTCTCCAATATTAATATCTTCAAGGCCCGGTATTGCTACTATATCTCCAACAGTTGCTTCAGTACATTCAATTCTTTTTAGCCCTTCGAATTTATATATTCTGGCTAATTTTACTTCCCTTACATCGCCTTGTTTTTTACATATAGCAGCCTGCTGCCCCCATTCCATGCTTCCTCTTTCAATACGGCCTATAGCAATTCTTCCTGTATATTCATCATAATCTATGCTTGATACAAGCATTTGAAGTGGTCCATCAAAATCTCCCTCGGGAGCAGGTACTTCTTTGATTATTGTTTTAAATAGGGGCTCTAGATCTTTCTTTTCGTCATTTATATCAATTATGGCTATACCATCCTTTGCATCAGTATAAATAACAGGGAATTCAATCTGTTCATCGTCAGCCCCAAGCTCGATAAACAATTCCAGTACTTGATCCACAACTTCAACAGGTCTGGCACCCTGCCTGTCAATCTTATTGATAACCACTATAGGTTTTAAGTTCATTTGCAATGCCTTTCTCAAAACAAAACGTGTCTGAGGCATTGGCCCATCAAAAGCATCTACAAGAAGTAGAACTCCATTTACCATTCTTAAGGTTCTTTCTACTTCACCACTAAAATCAGCATGTCCGGGGGTGTCAATTATATTTATTCGTATATCTTTATATATTACTGCTGTATTTTTAGCCAGTATAGTAATTCCACGTTCCTTTTCAAGATCCCCTGAATCCATAATTCTTTCCTGTATATGTTCGTTTTCTCTAAATATACCACTTTGTCTTAACATTCCATCTACCAATGTTGTCTTTCCATGATCAACATGGGCAATTATAGCTATGTTTCTAATGTCATTTCTTATATTTTTCACAAATGTCTCCCTCTTTATTAACAGTTTCAGTTATTTCAGTTATAAATAATTATAATTATTTAATTTTTCCATAAGCATTAATAGATTTACATTTTTTTGCTATTAGCCTTGAAACCAATAATGTATACTATATATACATTGAGATAAATCTGGTTTATTTAACTTTTATAAAAATGTAAAGCTTCAATAAGCATTATAACCATTTTAACTACTATAAATCAAATTTATTTTAAAATATTGTCTAAAGCTTGTCAATATCAGCAAATAATAACGGACGCATTTTCTTCTTATGACCCATTATATTCCAGAAACGGTGCTTCAGGCCTCTAGA
>CAZEYH010000280.1:0-4333 GCA_964515895.1 uncultured Clostridiaceae bacterium
TAGGTGACTAAAAGCCTTCTTAAAACTTTTAAGGCTTACAAGCCTATCTATCTTATCTGTTACTATGTCATCTGTTGCTATATCATACTCGATATCTGTCTTATCGCCGGTATTATAAACATCGCTTTTATCACTGGCATTAAAGTCACTACTATTAACGCAAGCACCTGAACCATCACCTTCATTATCGTTATCGGTATCAGGAACATTACCTCCATGGTTATTCTTGGAAGCATTACCTTTTTTGGTACCCCCCTGAAGCTCTTGTGTTTCAAAGTCAATAGCCATATTAATTATAGTAATAATTGTTTTATCATTTATATTTCCAAGATTACTTAGTTCATCATAGAACCATGTAATCATGGGTTTGCTGTATCTTTTTGTACTTGCCCTTATTCCCCAGAATAAATCTAGAATCCTCTGTCTAAAAACCAGGCTATTCATCAAAGCTTGAATTTCAAGTTCATACTGTTCGCGACAGGAAACATGGTTTTGCATGTCAGAATTTAGCAATCTGCCAAAAATTTTTTCATTTTTCAACATGCTATCTGCATATGCTCTTCGCAAGTTTATATCCAAACCCATGTTAACACAACTTAAAACCAGCATCTTAACGTCTTCCTCTTTCCATTCCAGATCAATGCGGCTTCCCTTTAGCCGTGATAATTCCTCCTGATGTTCAATAACAAAATCATAGCTATGAGCAAATAATACTCTGATACTTGGTACATGTTTTTTGCAGAACATTATACAATCTGTCAAGCCCTTCACAAGCTCTTTTTCACAAAGACTGCGAATTAAATAATTCTCCTGCTTATTGCAGCTTCCATTGTTATGTTTACTGTAGCTTTCACTTCTACTATTTGCACTACTATCATTTACATTATTATCATTTGCACTATTACCATTTGCATTGTTACTGTTCACATCATATATGGCATCAACTATTTCATGGATATTAAACATACATACAACAATATCATGAAGACCTGTAACATTTTCGATGCTATTTTTAATTGAGTCAAATATTGCTATATCTCCTAATGCAGCATCTTTTAACATGCTAATAATTTGCTCCTCATCAGCTCCTAACATAAATTCAACATATGCCTCCAGCCCTTTGTCTTTACCAATTTCTTTGTCTTTATCAATTTCGTTAACTTCATTCCTCTTTCGCTTAATATTTACATTTACGTCATTATTTTCATTTGTTTTATCATTTCCGTTTATATTTTTGTTTACATTGTTACTTATATTTTTGTTTATTAGATACAACAAATAACCAAGCCATACTCTCCCCTTATTCTCACAATCTTTCATATAGTCATGTTCTTTAAGAAAGTTGCCAAAATCCTTATAATAATCTTGTTCAAAGATTGGTATTAGTTCCTTATATACAATAAGGCTTCTACCATCCTCGTCCTGTATAAATTCCCTTCTCTTCTTTGAAGCATGCTTCTTGAATAAGTCTGAAAGACGATTAATCTCTTCTTTTTTCCCTGTTACTATATTAATATTCTTATCATTCAATATCTTGCTTTCTACGTTAGTTATTACCTCGAAATAATCATCCGTTGATATCTTACCTATATCTCTAGATAATTTGCCTGTATCTGTAGATATCTTACCTATAACTTCCCTGACACATAATTTTTCTCTAAGATTTAACTCTTTTAAAAATTCTTCATTAAAATTAACTATTTGATTTTCAATAATATAATCACTTAAAACCTTATAAGGTTCAAGTATATCTGCAAATGGATACCTTTCGATTGTAGCAATAGCAGGATTGTATCCTATACCAATAAATTCCTGACCATCGCTTTTTAGTTTATCAAAATAATGCTTTGCTAAGCTGATACCTCTAGCATCTGTTTCAATTTTAGACATTGCCACTACATAATTATCAAGACCTGCTCTCTTCATCAAATCTATGATACTTGACAAACCTTCAATATTCTCCTCATTTGGAGAAGCTATAAGCATAGTTTGGTCTGCAAGTCCTAATAAGGAAAATGCACCCCACTGATTTATACCTGTCCTTGAATCAATAAATACAGTATCAAATTTTAAGCTCTTTTCCAAACTATCCATTATCTCTTCCATATATCTGTTTTCAAAAATAATATTAGACTGCAATTGTGTAAGTTTAAAAATATATTCGTATGACAATTCCTTGGTTGCAGGAAAAACATAAATATTTCCATCTAAAGCTTCGTCAAAATGAATTGGAACAAATATATCTGAAATTTTGATTTTGTGATCTTTGGGATCAACATTAACCATTCTTTCATAAAGATAATCTACCAATCCATATTTGACGCCATGAATGGGGTCATCAACCCATTCTTTAAAAATAAGATGAAAGCTGGGCGCTTCAATATCCAAATCGACTAATACTACATTTCTGCCCTGCTTTGCTAAAATATATGCTACTTGTATCAAAGCAGTAGTTCGTCCTACACCGCCTTTATATGAATAAAAACATATAACTCTGTACGGCCTGTCCTGCTCTTTGCTCTGAAGTTCCTTATTTAAGCTTACTACATCCGACCATGTAATGGGTTTCCTTTCTGTTTCATGTTTGTGTATATCCAGATTTTCAGCCTCTTCATCAGTGTAAAATTCTAAAAAACCAATGCTATACTTACCAGCGTCCTCACCTGCAAACTCTTTTATGGCATTTACGGTAAAAGTCCCTACTTCAATGCTATCTAAAAATTCCGCTTCATTGCTTACTATCGTTATGTCAATCCTGTTTAATGGGGTAATATAAACATCAACCCATTCTTCTTTATCCTTTGCATATTTTATCTTAAGGCTTTTTTCCAGGTAATCCTTTAAGTCAATATTCAAGATTTACCCCTCCAATAATATTTTTCTTTTTGATTCAAAATTTCTTACTTTTCACCTCAAAATTTCCTTTTATTCTAGATCTCATGTTTAATGAAGAAAAACCACTAAAACTTAAAAGTTTTTTTCATTCTGTTAAAAAAGTTCATAAAATAAAGAAAGTTGCTTTCCCATTCATTATATAGTTTTTCTGGAATCTCATCATCATACATATACCTAATATTGGTAAAGCTTCTATTATCTATCGGTCTGTTTAGCATTTCCAGTTTTCTGACCCCTTCTACAGGCAGAGTCCTATTCAACTCTTCTATCTGTCGCAATGCAAAAACAAGGTTATGTTCAGGATTAAAGCCATCGTGTAAATTTATATAATCTTTTCTTGTGGGTTTTGGAATGCTTTGCAATTTATTATAGCTGGATTCACTATACCAATAAATCCTTCTTCTATTTCTTTCTCTAACACAAATAGCTATTACAATTTTATATTTATTAATTATTACACTTTTCAAAAGACATTCCAAATAGATGCCTCCCAAGTATATGGTCATAACCTTTCGGTTACTTCTTCTCATTATAGAAAAGTCTTTTTTACGGTCAATACAGGCCTTCTCATAATTTTCAACAAAATTGGCCCTTTCCATTAGCAAAAACCTCACATGTTATTTTTTCTCCATTTTAAGCATATGGATTCTTTAGCTTAAGCCTATTTAGTTTATAATATTTTTTCTTGATATTATATCTTGAACTTAAGCCTACTTATATTATATTACAGTGAATTACCCGAATCAAATATTTGCTTCTCTACCGGCTTCTCTTTTTCCTTCACCCTTTTACTTTCTACATATAATTTTCCTGAAATAACCAAAGTCATGACAATATAAATAAAAGTAACAACTTCTGGGAAATCATTAAAAAAGTATGTACGTCCCAAGCTAAAGAAACCACTACCAAAATCAGAAATTAAAACACCTAGATAATTATATATGCCTTTCACAAGGTACCTGCTAACAGTGTAATCACAATATCAATTTATTCAGATCATTTACATTAAGCTGCCTTTCACTTCCTACGATTCCTACTAGATTATACTTCTTTGATATCTCATTATATTTATATTCATTTATTAATTGGAAGTAATCAATTTCACCGGTATTACTTACATGAATTCTTGGTCCTGTGCAATGATATATAATATCTTCACCAATACGAATAATGAAAGCATTACATAGCACTTTCCTAAGTAATATAGTATCTAATTTACCAAAGTACACATTTGTTTTATTAACTACTACCTAATTAACTACTATGAACTGTAATGTTTCTACCTTGCTGTCAGATATTTTAATACCCTAAAAAGATTCCCTGAATTTAACATATTATATGGATCAAATATATTCCTAACTGCCGCCATCTCTCTTATACCTTGTTGCCCATACATCATTTCGAGAAAATCTATTTTTAATTTCCCTATACCGTGTTC
>CAZEYH010000281.1:0-4330 GCA_964515895.1 uncultured Clostridiaceae bacterium
CGATAATAAGTTTCATTTTGACAGGACATATTATAATGAGCCACAAATATATGATTTTATAACCCTGTATCAAATTGGAGATTTATATTGCCAAGGTGGATACTCTATAGGAGAACATCAGCAGTATTGCTATGAGATAAGTTATATAGTTTCCGGAAAAGGTTATTATTCAAGCGGTGAAAATAAATACCCTGTAAAAACAGGGGATATATATTTAAATGTACCGAATGAGCTACATAATGGATTGGCAGATCCTGTGGATCCATTTAGATATTTTTATGTAGGATTTACTTTCAATAGTGATAATTGTGACCAGAATCCCTTTACACATATACAAAAAATGTTTGACCGGGTAAAATGTCCTGTTATACAAGATAGATTAGATATTAAGAATCCATTTCTAAATATTTTTCATGAGCTGATTAATTTGAAAGAGTATTCCTCTCTAATGATAAAAATATGCCTTCATCAGCTTATATTATTAACATATCGAAATTTTTTTGAGGAGTGGGAAAAAGAATATATTCCTCAAAAGGATGCTTCAAATTCAAGGAATATTGTCTATCAGGTAGTTAATTATATTGACAACAGCCTGCTTAACATAAAGGAACTTACACAAATTGCCAAAGAATTAGGATATAGTTATTCATACCTTTCTCATACTTTTTCAAGAGAGACCGGACTTAGTATACAAGAATACTATAATCAAAAGCGATTTGAAAAAGCAGGTGAGCTGTTAAAAAATAATGACTTAAGTATTACTGAAATAGCTGAAACGCTACAGTATCAATCAATAAATTCATTTAGTAAGGCTTTTAGGAAAAACATAGGAATATCTCCATCAGAATATCAAGTTCTATATAGAAAGAGGAATTCAGAATTATAGATATATATTTTTTCAAAAATTGTTAAAGGTCATATCTTGAAGGGTTGTGTTGAATAAAGAAAGCAAAAAATGAACAATATGAAAGCAAAAGGTAACAAAGACAAGTAAAGTGAGATCTGATAATATTTTATTATAAATAGTATTCAAGATTAAATGTAATATTTTTTGTGTTGATCTTGAATCAGTTACGTTGGTGTAGAATTCGTTTTTTATATTGAATAAAATAAAGGAAGGGGTTTTTATAATGAAGTTTGGTGTAAGTGCTTGGAGTGTTCAGAAACTGCTTTTTGCTAAGAAAATCAGTTTACATGAATTTTTAGATTTTGCTCAAGATAAAGAAGTTGATGGAGTAGAGCTTCTAGAGTGCTTTTGGACAGAAGAAGAAACAGCAATGGAAATAAAGAAATATCTTGATAAAATAAAAATGCCTGTATGTTGCTATTCAATTGGAAATGATTTTGTTCAGGAGAAACCTGAAGATAGAATAAAACAGGTGGAATATGTCAAGCAGGGGATTGACACTGCAGTTATGCTGGAAACTAGTAATTTAAGGATATTTAGTGGAAGTTCAAAAGAAGGAATTACTTATGAACAGGGAAAGGCATGGATTATTGATTCTATGAAAGAATGTGCCTCTTATGCAGAAGAGAAAGGAATTACAATGGTGTTAGAAAACCATGGCTTGTTTGCAGGCAAAAGTACACAGGTAAAAGAAATAATAGAAACAATAGGATCCCATGCGTTAAAGGCTAATACTGATACCGGTAATTTCCTGCTGGTAGGAGAAAAACCTTTTGATGCAGTCAAGAATTTAGTAAACAATATTGGCTTTGTACACTTTAAGGATTTCAAAAAAGTAGATGAAGGCAAAGATATTTATACCTCCCTTGATGGATCTAAATATCAGGGAACAATTATAGGTGAAGGAGAAGTTCCGTTAAAGGATATAGTAGATTTTCTATATGATAATGGATATGAGGGGTATCTTTCTATTGAATATGAAGGTATTGGAGATCCTTTGGAAGAAACTGCCCAAAGTATCGAATTTGTAAAGGGCTTGATGCGGTAGTGTTAAACATAAAATAATAATTATAAGAGATTAGATGAAAATCCATAGCTTTAATCACTGGATAAAGCTTAACCGGGGTATATATGTAAGTAATGTAGTATTGATATTTCATGCATATCCCGATTTTTTATGGGTAAAATATGCATTAGATAAGGAGATTAGAACACACGATTACATTGGAGGAAAGCCTATATATACATTAAGGAAGATAATTAAAAACCTTCTTGATTTCAAATTATGGTTGGGTGCTTTTGCTGCTTTTGCTATACCTTTTGGATTTTTCTTGTTATTCAAATGGATAAGAGGACAAACTCAAACTAAGGGTTGAATTTAGTTTATTCAAAGTTATTTGATACATATTTTTATATCTAGTTTTAACCACTTACATCTCGAGGCTCACTTCTTAATTAAATACACTTATTGATTCCAGACAGGTATTATTTTCTTCTCTCTGCGCATAATAAAATGCAGGAAAGAGGGGAAATAACATGATTAGGTGGCTAAAACGTAAAACTAAAAATGCTAAAAATGATGAAGGCACTAAAAATAGTGAAAACAATAAAGATAATGAAAAAACTGGAAATAGCAAAAATAATCAAGATAGTGAAAATACTAATAATATAAATGCAAATAGAATTATAGATACAAGTATTAACCTGGATAACAACATGCCTGTTTCTCTGCAGCTGCAAACAAACCTTAAAACAATTGAAGAAGTATTAAGTTATAGCCCCGATCTGGCAATAAGAATGCTAAAATCATCATATTCCGAATTTGAAGCAGCAGTAATGTATATCGAAGGACTAGCTGAACGTAAGATTGTGCAGGATAATATAATAAAACCCTTATTAAAGGAATTTTGCGAAGATAAATCAAAAGAAAATGGAAGTACAGGCAGTAATGCCAATATCATTGCTAAAAACAAAACAAGCAAAAAAAGTAAAAATACAATTGAAGCAAAAATTAGAAACTCTGTAGTTACTACCGGCAGTTTGAAAGAAGCAAATACTTTGAATGAATGTATTTCTGAAATTCTTGCCGGTAATACTATACTGTTAATTCACAATAGCAATAAAGCACTGATTATGAAAACTCCGGGATGGAAGACAAGAACTCCTGAAGAACCTATTACTGAACCCAGTGTAAGTGGACCTAGGGTTGGTTTTGTTGAAACTCTTCAGGAAAACATTGTGATGCTTCGGAGATGTATTAAAGACCAGAATTTTTCACTTATAAAAATGAAGCTTGGTCGCCGTACAAGAAATAATATTGCTGTAGCATATATAAAAGGGATTGTCAATAAGGACATTGTTGAGGAAGTATTAAGAAGGATAGGTCAAATTGATGTTGACCAGGTTGTGGCAGCAGGGGTATTGGAACAATTTATTGAAGATAACTTTCTATCTCTCTTTCCCCAGATGCAATATACAGAGAGACCGGACAGAGTAGTTGCTGCTTTATTGGAAGGTCGTGTTGCCATATTAATTGACAACACTCCTTTTGCTCTTGTTGTGCCTGCCAGCTTATCTATGTTTATGCAATCTCCTGAGGATTATTATGAACGTTGGATATATAGTTCCTTAATACGCATATTGAGATATCTGGCAATTGCTGTTTCGCTATTTCTTCCTGCTGTTTATGTTTCTCTTATATCTTTTCATCAGGGTTTAATACCTACAAAACTTGCCATTTTCATAGCTTCTACAAGGGAAGGCGTACCTCTTCCTTCATTAATAGAAGCCATTTTAATGGAAATAACTTTGGAGATTTTAAGAGAAGCCGGTATCCGTTTGCCTAAATCTATCGGGCAAGCAGTAGGGATTGTTGGAGGATTAGTTATTGGAGAAGCAGCAGTGAGAGCCGGTATTGTCAGTCCTGTTTCTGTGGTTGTTGTATCCTTTACTGCTATTGCATCCTTTTCTGTAGCTCAATATTCATTAGGTATCCCAATACGTATACTTCGTTTTACCATGATGTTAGCAGCCGGAATACTGGGTTTGTATGGAGTTATGCTTTCCTTTATTATGATTACTGTTCATCTTTCAAAGCTTAAAAGTTTTGGGGTTAGCTATATGTCACCATTTGTTCCATATAGACCCGGAGATTGGAAAGATTTTATTTTTCGACTTCCGATTATGACGATGAAGAAAAGGCCTGAAATGCTGAAAGTAGAGGACAAAGAAAGGCAGAAGGATAAAAATTAAAACGAAAGATTAGGTGATAGCCATAATAAACCGGCCAAGAGATAAAATTTCGACTGCACAGGCAGCAATTGCTGTTTCATCTATTACAATTGGTGCCGGAATTATTACTATGGTAAGGCCGGCAGCAAGAATTATGAATTCTCCTGATATATGGTTATCTGTAATTATAGG